>JBOFLR010000497.1:0-2905 GCA_051657965.1 Dermatophilaceae bacterium | reverse complement strand
CCGAGCCCGGCCACGAGACGACCTACAAGCTCCTCTTCATGGCCAAGGGCGGCGGCAGCGCCAACAAGTCCTTCCTCTACCAGCAGACCAAGGCGATCCTGAACGAGGCGGCGATGCTGCGCTTCCTCGACGAGACGCTCCGCAGCCTCGGCACGGCCGCCTGCCCGCCCTACCACCTCGCTGTCGTCATCGGTGGCACCAGCGCCGAGTTCGCGCTCAAGACAGCCAAATATGCGAGCGCCAAGTACCTCGACCGGCTGCCCACCCGCGGCGACGCGGCCACCGGGCACGGCTTCCGCGACCTCGAGCTGGAGGAGCACGTGCTGGGCCTGACCCGCGAGTTCGGCATCGGCGCCCAGTTCGGCGGCAAGTACTTCTGTCACGACGTCCGGGTGGTGCGGCTCCCCCGCCACGGGGCGTCCCTCCCGGTGGCGGTCGCCGTCTCGTGCTCGGCCGACCGGCAGGTGCTCGGCCGGATCACTCCGGACGGGGTGTTCATCGAGCAGCTCGAGACCGACCCGGCCCGGTTCCTCCCCGAGCAGACGGAGGCGGCCCTCGGCGACGCGGTCGGTGCGGCCGGTACCGGAGCAGGCACGGTGGTCGAGATCGACCTGAACCGGCCGATGTCCGAGATCCTCGCCGAGCTCTCGCGTCATCCGGTCAAGACCCGGCTCTCGCTCTCCGGGCCGCTCGTCGTGGCCCGGGACATCGCGCACGCGAAGATCAAGGACCGTCTCGACGCCGGCGAGCCGATGCCCGCGTACCTCCGCGACCACCCGGTGTACTACGCCGGCCCGGCCAAGACACCCGAGGGGATGCCGTCGGGCTCCTTCGGGCCGACGACCGCCGGACGGATGGACTCCTACGTCGAGCAGTTCCAGGCGGCCGGCGGCTCGATGGTGATGCTGGCCAAGGGCAACCGCAGCACGCAGGTCACCGATGCCTGCCGGCGGCACGGCGGCTTCTACCTCGGCTCGATCGGCGGGCCGGCCGCCCGGCTCGCCCAGGACTGCATCCGCAGCGTCGAGGTCGTCGAGTACCCCGAGCTCGGGATGGAGGCGGTCTGGCGGATCGAGGTCCAGGACTTCCCCGCGTTCGTCGTGGTCGACGACAAGGGCAACGACTTCTTCGGTGACGTGACCCGGCCGGTCGCCCGCACCATCGGCCGGCGCCCTGGCCTGGCCTGACCGTCGGCTACCGGTCGGACCGTCGGGGTCAGACCGGTAGCCGCACCGCGGGGCGGTTTACCGTGTCGCGGCCGGCTCCGGCACGCGCGCGGTCACCCAGGTCGTCGACCTCGACCCAGCGTCGCCAGCCGCCGGGCGTGCGACGCAGCACGGCACCGGTCTCGGGGTGGTGGACATGCAACGAGAGCCACTCCCCGCTCACCAGCGCGGCGACCTCGGGGTGACGGTCGAGCACGGCGTCGACGTCGCCGGGCGCGGCGTGCAGGATGACGCACAGCCGGGTGGGGTCGAGCACCGGCCGGCCGAGGTGTCGCACCGACTGCTCGGCGAGGCCGGTACGGAGGTCGCCGGTGGCACCGGAGAGCACCCCGATCCCGCCGACCGGGTTGTGCGCGGTCTTGCTGCCCGAGCCCAGACCCTCGGGGTCGGCCGTACTGAGGACGTACTGCATGTTGATCCAGTGGGCGACGACCACCGGGGCGGTGAGGATCAGCTCGAGGAGCGCGCCGGTGGGGTCGGCGGCAGGGTCGTAGTCGTGGAGGAACGCCCGGCCGTGCAGGTCGAGGCCGACGGTCAGTGAGCGCGGTGCGGCGATGAAGAACGCGTTGCCGGCCAGGCCCCACTCGTGCCGGACCTCGCCGGGATCCAGCGCGCGCCGCCGCACCGCGGACGTGGCGGCTGCGCCCGACCGCGCACCGGGAAGCAGGTCCGCGCGCTCTGCCGCGGTGGCCGCACCAGCGGCGGCGAGGTGGGTCTCGAGGTCGGCGAGGTCGGCGAGGTGGGTCGAGGGGACGGACTCACGGTCGAGGATGCGCACGCGATCGGTCGCCGTGTCGTGCTCCGCGGCCAGCACGACCGTGTCGGCCGGCAGATCGAGCCCTGCCTCGGCGACGGCGGCCCGGCCCGCCTCGGTCCCGAGCACCGCGGCGGCCGCGCGGGCGTTGAACCCGCCACGGCTGCCCCCGCACGCCCCGCAGTCGAACGCGGCCTCGGCGGGGTTGTTCGTCGACGTGCTGCCGTGACCGACGAGCACGACCAGGCGCCCGACGCCCGGCCCGTGCAGCCCGGCGGCTCGCACCAGGCCGACGGCCGCGTCGAGCAGCTGCGGCTGGCCCTCGAGGTCGAGGTGCAGCCGCCGGGTCGATGCCGGCACGGGCCGGGCGAGCGTCGGCGCGAGCACGCGCGCGGACAACGCCAGGCCCCGGAGCGCGGCGATGTCGACCGCGGCGAAACCGCTGCCGGGCGTGTCGAGAGCCTGTCGCAGCGCGGCGTAGACCAGCGAGCGCACACCGGCCCCCCGGGGTGCGTCCTCGTGCACCGTCGCTCCCGGCGCCAGCAGGATCGGCAGGCGGTCGGTGGGCGCCGATCCGGCGCACTCGCGCCGCAGCGGCATCCCGAAGAACCCGGCGAATCCGACGGTCCGGTACCGGCCGACGGGCTCGAGATGACGCCGCAGCACCTCGCTGCGGACGTCGATGCAGAACACCAGGTCGGCGGCATTCCGTGCAGGTGAGACGGCGTCGTCGAGGCGCGGCACCGCGCGACCGTCGAGGGCGGAGAGCACCGGCCGGGCCACCTCGCGCTCGCGAGCGGTGAGCACGTCCATCGCCTCACCCACCACGTCATCGGCTGCGGCCTCGGCCTCGGCACCGCGGCCGGAGCCGGCGACCGCCGGGCCGCTCGCCTCGCCCAGGGCGAGGCGCAGGACCGCCCGAGCC
>JBOFLR010000496.1:0-3558 GCA_051657965.1 Dermatophilaceae bacterium | reverse complement strand
CCCCGGCGACGGCCGTACCGCCGGTACGAGCGGACCGGCCTGGTCACCGCCACGAGGTGGCGATGACCAGGCCGGGCGTCGAGACGCGACGAAGCGTGTTCGTCGGTCCGTGCGGATGCCGCTATCCGACTCAGGGGGTGTTCACGGTCCGTGAGTCGAGGCTCTTGACCCTTTGAGTGCCGTCGGTATAGGTGATGACGGCCTCGGCCGTGTCGACCAGCCGGACGGCCTCGACATCTGGGATGTCGCCGACCGGCCACCACGCGGCGAAGTAGCCGTTCGCGACGGTCGCGATGACGTCGCCGCGGTTCGTGGTTCGGATGGTGATCCGTTCCACGTCGGAGCCGACCCGACCGTACTCGTGCACGATGTTCTCGCCGCCGGGCCCGTCGGAGATCCCACCCCCGGCCACCTCGATCCGGCGGGGGTCGAGTGGCTCGGCTTCACCAGAATAGGTGCGTGCGCCGCCGGCCTCGCTGTCCTCGTCCGCATCCGGCCCCCCGTCCAGGCAGATCGCTTCGAACCCGGTGCCGCTGAGGACGACGAGGCTCCACGGTCCGCGCTGTTCGGCCAGAGCCACCTGGCTCTTGTTGATCCACGTGAGCTGATCCCGCAGCGGGATCTCGGAGGAACCCGCTGCCTCCTCTGATGCGGCGCGGTAGCGAGCACCTGCTTCCGCGGACTCCACGTTGTCCTGACGACACTTCGCGGCGGCGGCCGCCTGCTGCTGCGCGGTCGGCTTCTTCGGCGTCGCCGTCCAGCCTGCGTAGGCGGACTCGCTGCCGCCGATGACCTGGGCGGCGACGATCCCTGTGGTCGCCGCGGCGGCGACGCCACCAAGAGCGACGGCCCGACCGATCGTGCGACGACGGGTCGACGGCACGGGGACAAACCTGGCGTCGTTGTCGTGCCGCGAGCTGGCCAGGATGGTGGTGAGCGTGGCGTGCTCACGGGTCAGCTGCGCGGCGTCGAGCTCGGCCGGCGCCGGATCGAGATGCGTCAGCGCGGTGGTGGTGGTCGGGTCGAGGCGTGTCATGACGAGCTCACTTCCGGGAGGAGGGCGGGGCGGTTCGCGGTGGTGTCGACGAGATGGAGATGGCGGCGCAGGTTGCGGCGGGCGCGGCTGAGGCGCAGCCGGAAAGCCACCGGGGAGATGCCGAGCACGAGAGCCGCACCGGTCGAGGTCAGGTCGTCCCAGTAGGCGAGGCTGAGCACCTCCTGGTCCATCTCCGTGAGGCGTGGCCATGCGGCGGCGAGATCCAGCCGGCGGGCGACCAGCTCGACATCGATGCTGGTGGTCGGGTCCGAGGAGCCCTCTTCGGTGGCGATCCGCACTGCGAGGGCTTCCCGCCGGCGGTCGCCGCGCCGGTCGTTGAGGAGGACCTGGCGGGCGATGCCGAAGGTCCAGGCCCGTCCGGCGTCCTCGTCAGCGGGGAGGTCGTCCAATCGCCGCCAGAGGACGAGAAAGACCTCGGCGACGACGTCCTCGGCGTGGGTGGGGTGCACCCGCCGGGTCACGAACCGGAGCACATCGGGGTACCAGGCGGTGTACACCGCACTGAACCGTGTCTCGTCCATGAACTCCGGGGGAGTCTTCTCGACGTTCATGTCAACATCTCGATCGGCCGGTCGTGGTGTCCATGCCCGGTTCCTGTCCGGCCGGGTCAGGGGTGTGTCGCCTGACGAGGCGGTCACGCCCGGCTCGTCGCTCCCGGTGGCTGGGCGGATACTGCCCCGACAGCCTCGAGCGCTCGGACGCCGCCCGCCCCGTCAGGGCCCTTCGCTCGCGGTCCGCCGGGCGCGTCGGTCGCCGTCCACGGTGCGCTCGCCGTCCGCGGTGCGCTCGCCTCTCGCAGGACGATCCTCGAGCGCGAGTGTCAGCTTCTTCAGCAGGGCGTTGAGTCGCTGTTGCTCCGTCGGGGTCAGCACCCCGACGAGTTCGTCCTCGGCCCGCCCACGCCCGTCCATCGCGGCTCGCCAGACCTGAGTCCCGGCTCGAGTGGCCTCGACGACGACACGGCGACGGTCCTGCTCGGACGTGCGGCGCTTCACCCACCCCGCCTTCTCGAGGGCAGCGAGCCGCCCGGTGATCCCCGCAGGTGAGACACCCAGGTCGGCGGCGAGCTCGCCCGGACTGGCCAGGCCCGGGGTGTCGCGAATCATCAGCACGTGGAGCGTGAGGTACTCGTGATCCTCGAGCCCTGACTCGACCAGAGCGTCCTTCGTGGTCGACCTCAGGTAGCGGGCGACGGCACCGATGCGAACGGTGATCGCCTCGACCTCGGGGTCGAAGTCGACGTCGATCCAGTGGTCCTTCCACCGGGCGACGTGCCGGTCGGCCCAGTCCTCGCGTGCCACGACGAGATCCTAGCCCGACGAAGCTGCTTATTACGCTGGCAAATATTTCGCTATCAAATTACAATCCTCGGATGCAGACCATCTCGATCCGGCGTCGCCCAGGGCCGCTGGCCGCCGCACGCGGCCCACTCGCGCACCACGACTTTCGGGCCCTCGTCGCCGGGACCACGGTGAGAGCTCTCGGAAACGCGATCAGCCCGGTGGCGCTCGCCTTCGCGGTCCTCGAGCTCGGCGGCAGCCCGACGCAGCTCGGGCTGGTGGTGGCGGCGTTCGTGCTCGCCGAGGTCGTCACCCTGCTGCTCGGCGGTGTCCTCGGCGACCGCGTCCCACGGCGGCTGCTCCTGCAGGGCTCGGCCGTCGGCGCTGCGGCCGTCCAGGCGGTCGTGGCGACGGCCCTCGTCGGCGGCTGGGCCACCATTCCGGGACTTGCCGCTGGAGGAGCCCTCGCCGGCTGCCTCGGTGCACTGAGCACACCGTCGTCCCAGGCACTGACCCGGGCGGTCGTCCCGGCGGACCAGCTCGCCGCGGCGGTCGCGTTCCGTCGTCTCGCGCAGCACACCGCGGCCGTCACCGGCTATGCCCTCGCCGGTGTCCTGGTCGCCGCATCCGGTCCGGGCTGGGCCATCGCCGTGGACGCGCTCACGTTCGCGGTCGCGGCGGCGTGCTTCGCCCTGCTGCCCACCCCGAGTGACCGTCGCCACCCCACCTCGAGCCTGGGGCGCGACCTTCTGGAGGGCGGCCGCGAGGTGCTGCGCCACGGCTGGCTGTGGCTGTTGATCGGCCAGGCGCTGCTCTACCACCTGTTCTACGGCGGGGTGCAGAGCGTGCTCGGCCCGGTCATGGTCGGGGAGCGCTGGGGGCCCGCGGCCTGGGGCGGGTCGCTCGCCGCGCTCATGGCCGGGTTCCTCGTCGGTGGCGTCGTCTCGTTGCGCTGGCGGCCTCGCCGGGGCCTGCTGTTCGGCACGGCGCTGCTCTCGCTCACGGCCACCTTCCCGCTGGCGATCGCGCTCGCCGACGTACCGCACCTTCTCCTCGCCGGTGCCTTCCTCCATGGCCTCGGGCTCGAGCTGTTCGGCGTCAACTGGGACCTCGCCATCCAGCAGAACGTCACCGAGGAGCGGCTGGCGCGGGTGTACTCCTTCGACGCGGTCGGCTCGTTCGTGGCACGCCCCCTCGGCCTGGTGCTCGTGGGCCCGGTGA
>JBOFLR010000495.1:0-7391 GCA_051657965.1 Dermatophilaceae bacterium | reverse complement strand
GGGCTCACCGAGCACGAGCCGGCCCAGGTTGGTCGGGTGCAGCCCGTCGACGTCCTTGGCCGGGTCGACCGCCGACAGGATCGTCGTCTCGTCGAGCCCGGTCGGCTGCTGCACGATGAAGCCGGTGCACTCCGGGTCCTCGTTCAGCTCGCGCACGACCGAGAGCACCTCGTCGAGCGTGGTCCCGGCCGGCAGGTCGCGGCGCAGGCTGTGGATGCCGACCTCGGCGCAGTCCTGGTGCTTCGCACCGACGTACCAGCGACTGCCCGGGTCGTCGCCGACGAGCACCGTACCCAGCCCCGGCACCACACCCCGCTCGGCGAGGGCGGCGACCCGCACCGTCAGCTCGTCCTTGATCGCCGCCAGGATGGCCTTGCCGTCGAGAGTCGTCGCCGTCACGGCGTCATCTTTTCATCCCCTGCGGTGCAGCTCTCTTGAGGTCGTAGCACCTGTAGACGTGCTGATTGAGGCCGGAGACTGACCGCATCGGCGTCTACCGTCTGCTGAACCACTCGGCCACAGCCACAGCTACACCAGGAGGCGAAGCGTCGTGAACGACTCCGTCAGCAAGATCCCACCGGAGTACGGGTCTGTGACTCCGTACCTCGTTGTCAAAGGGGTCGACCGCCTGATCACCTTCCTCGTCGATGCTTTCGGTGCCGAGGAGCGGATGCGCGGGCTGAACGATGACGGAACCGTCGGGCACGCCGAGGTGCTGATCGGTGACTCGGTCGTCCAGATGTTCGATGCACGCCCTGACTGGCCGGAGACACCCGGCTTCCTCACCCTCTACGTCGAGAACTGCGACGAGACCCACGCCTCTGCCTTGCGCGCAGGGGCCCGAGAGATCACACCACTGAGCACCAACCCGTGGGGAGACCGTGGGAGTCGCATCCGAGACCCGCTGGGCAACCTCTGGTGGGTCCTCACGCACATAGCGGACCCGTCGGAAGAGGAGATGGCAGTCGGGATGGGTGGACGCAGCTTCGCCGAGGACAGCGAAGTCTCGAGCCGCACCCTCGACGAAGCGATGCGCCGGATCGGGTCGCCGAAGCCACCGCGCTAATGCGGCCAGCGGGGTTCGGACGCAGCCGTCCTGACCGTCTCCTCGGCTGCCTCGGCGAGGGCGTGCAGGGCGGCGGTGAAACACTCCATGGGCGGGGTGACCAGGCCGGCGCCGACCTGGCCGGTGCCGGCGACCCGCCCGGCTATGCCGGTGTTGATCTGCGGGAGGATCCCCGTGCGCACCACGGCGGTGACGTCGATGCCGGTCGGGGTGCCGCGGAAGCCGAGTACCGGCACCTGGAGCACCGGGTGCTCCCCCACCGTCACCTCGTACATCGTGCGCGTGGTGCCGAGCGCGAACGGCACGTCACCGCCGACGAACTTCACGATCGCCGGCGCCGCCGCCATCGCGAACCCGCCGATGCCCGCCGTCTCGGTGATGGCGGAGTCGCCGATGTCGGGGTTCGCGTCGTCGGGGCCGTACTCGCCGAGGAACAACCCCTCCGGCGTGTTCGCCGGCCCGGTGAACCAGCGGTCACCGGTGCCGGAGACGCGGATGCCGAAGTCGGTGCCGTTGCGCGCCATCGTCGTGACGACGCTCGACCCCGGCACGCCCTCGGCGGCCAGCGTCGCCAGCTTGCAGGCCGGCATCCCGAGGTTGAGGAAGAAGTGCTCGTTGGCCCCCGAGAAGCGCACGGCCTCGGCGATGTCGGATGACGGCGCGCTCGCGGTGATCATCCCGGGCAGCAGCTCCCGCAGCAGCATGAGCGAGCCCGCCCGGTTGCGGTTGTGCCCCTCGTCGCCCATCTGCAGCATCTGGGCGAGGACGGCGCGGACGTCGACCGGTCCGACGGCGTGCAGGGCCTCGGCGAGGATCGGCCCGAGCACCGCGCCCATCCAGCGCAGCCGCTCGAGCACCTCGGGCCCGTACGCGCCGTACCGCAGCACCTTGCCGAGCCCCTCGTTGAGCGAACACCACGAGGTGTTGCCGTGCACGTCGTCGTGGAGCTCGTAGACCCACATCGACGAGCTGACCACCCCCGCCATCGGGCCGACGGCGCCCCGGTGGTGGCAGGGCTCGAGCTCGAACTCGCCTGCGGCGAGAAGCCGTTCGGCCTCCTCCGGCGTGCCGGCGAGCCCTTCGATCAGCACCGCACCGATGAGTGCGCCCCGCAGCGGTCCGGACGCGCGCTCCCACCCGATCGGTGGACCGGCATGGAGGAAGGTGCCGCGTTCGAGACCGAGCGCCTCCGCCGCCGGGCGCACGCCGACGAGCACCGCCCGGGCACTCGTCATCCGTTCGAAGGCCGTCGTGTTCGCGGCCGTGCGCCGCGGGTCGGCGAGCACGCCCGCGAGCGCCACCTCGGTGCCCGGCGGCGGCGGCCGCCACTCGACCTCGGTGACCGGCACCGCCTGGGCTCGCAGCGCGTCGGCCAGCAGCCCGACGCCCGCCGTGGCGACCACCGGGTCGGTGGTGAGCAGGCCGCGCAGCGGAGGGTGCGTCATCCGTGCCCCCCGAGGAGCTTCAGGGCATGGCGGGTGGCGGCGGCGTTGGAGAGGAACACCGACGCCCCGGCGTCCGACAGCGCTGCGGCGCAGGCGGACCGGCCCTGCGGGTCGGCATCCGTGCCGACCAGCGACACCACGACCGGCAGCGAGCGCCCATCCTCCCTCGCGGCAGCGCGCGCGCTACGGATGACGCCCGCCAGCTCCGCGCCCGGGTCGGGGTGGGCGCCGTGGCCGAGGACGAGGTCGAGCAGCAGCACGCCGCACGTCGGGTCCGTGGCCTCCTCGGCGATCCGTTCGTGCCGCAGGGTGGGGTCGATCATCGGGTGCGCCCGGCCTCGCGTGAGCTCGTCGGCACCGAAGTCGACGACGACGTGCCCGGGGTCGCGCAGGTCGGGGCCGAGGGCGGTCGTGGGATCGTGGCTTAGATTGGAACGCATCACTCCGAGAACGTTATTAGCGACCAGCACCGCTTCCTCGGCCAGCGTCCCGCCGCAGAACAGCCCGCGCAGCGACGAGCCCGTGGTGAGCCTCGGGTCGTCGGCCGACGCGACGGATGACGCCCACTCCGGCACCGCGTGACGCTCGGCCGCCAGCACCGCCTCGACCGCGGCGGTGAGGTCGGGCCGCCCCTCGCCGAGCACCGCCCAGTGCACCCGGACGCCGAGCGAGGCCGCCTCGGCCTCGACGTCGGCGAGGACGCCGGGGTCGGGCGGCTTGGAGACGACGAGCACCGACGACGTCGCCGGGTCGCGGGCGAGCGCGCGCAGCGCCTGCCGGGTCGAGCGGCCCCCCACGGCCGCCGAGAGGTCGCGCCCGCCGACACCGAGGCAGTGGCTCACCCCGGCGCCCGCCGCGTCGAGCAGGCACATCACCTGTTGGGCACCGGTGCCCGACGCGGCGACCATGCCGAGCGGGCCCGGGCGCACGACGTTCGCGAAGCCGAGCGCGACCCCGCCGACGACCGCCGTGCCGCAGTCGGGGCCCATGACGAGCAGGTCGGCGGCCGCAGCGGCGTCCTTGAGGCGCACCTCGTCGGCCACGGACACGTTGTCGGAGAACAGCATCACCGAGGCGCCGGCCGCGAGCGCGTCGAACGCCTCGGTGACCGCGTGTGCCCCGGGGACCGACACCAGCGCGATCGTCGCCGACCCCCGGCGCACCGCCGAGCCGAGGCTCCGCGGCGGGACCGCCTCGGCTCCAGCACGACCGCCGGCCGGGCCGGCATCCCGGCCTGGTGCGGTCAGGGCGGCGTCGACGGCAGCCACCCCGGCCGCCACCGCCTCGGGCCCGTCACCACGCACCGCGACGACGAGGTCGTTCGGACCGGCGTCGTCGGGCACGTCGAACCCCATGCCCCGCAGCACCTCGAGGTTGAGCTCGGTCGCCATCGCCACCTGGGCGGCACTGACCCCCGGCGTGGCCGCGACGGCACGCGACACCTCGAGCAGCGAGACCGAGTCGTGGTAGGCCCCGCGCCGCACCTCGACGGTGGCCGTCATGTCGTGCCCTGCCCGGGCGCGAGCACCGACATCGCACCCGCGACCCCGGCGACGAGGTCGGCACCCGAGGTGTGGCCGACCGAGAGCACGGCCGGCAGGATCGCGCCGACCTGCGCGTGGTCGCCGGCCACCGCCGCATCGACGAGCCGCACGACCGGTGCCACCGCGTAGCCGTCGCACGCCGCGTCGAGCAGGGCAGCCGAGACCGCCGTCGTCGCTCCGAGCCGGCGCCGTATCGCGTCGGCCAGCACTCGCGGCCTGCCGAACGCATGGGCGACGAGCACCGCACCGGCGAGGGCGTCGTCGCCGCTCGGCGTCAGCCCGCGGCCACGTCCGACGAGCAGCGCGACCGCACGTACCGGGTCGGACGCCGCGACCGCTGCCGCGACGGGCCGCACGAGATGCGCTGCCACCGCCGGTACTCCAGGACGAACCGAGGTGGCCGCGGACCGGCCTGGATGACGCCGGCGCACGCACGCGGGCTGCCAGACCCGGATGACGCGCACCGTCAACCGGCCCAGGCGCACCTCGCCACCGCCCACGGCGACGGGCTCGGAGTCGCCATGACCGGAGTCTCCGACCCGGCCGGAGTCGCCGCGGCCGAGGTGGTCGCGGCCGAGGTGGCCGAGGTGTCCGGGAGAGAATGCCACCGGGTCGACGGGCCGAGCCAGGCGGACGGCGGTGGGCAGGGCGACAGCATCGGTGGTGAGCACCGGCAGCACGGTTCCCGCGACGTCGAGGTAGCAGCCGTGAGCCCCCGAGCCGAGGACTCGGGCGGGCTGGACCGGCCCGGCCAGGAGATCGGCCGACAGCGCCGACACCACGCCTGGGACGGCCGGATGGCGCAGACTCTCACCAGGACGCCAGGAGGGTGCGGGACGGTGCGCGCCGTGGCTGCGAAGGACCGGGGCACGAACCTGCGCGCTCACGGCACGAACCTTCGCGCACTGACATTCGCGGACATCTTTCGACGCTAACGACGGCGTCTAGCATGACCCGATGGTCGAAGTTGCCAACGATGCGAGCACGAGCGCACAGACGTTGCCAGCCGGTACGGCCATCCCGGCGGGCCGCGCCGACGCTGCGGCGCGCGCGACATCCGGCCGGTCCGGCGCGGCCGAGCAGGTGGCGCGGCTGACGGCACTCGTGGAGCACCAGGCCGCCCTGCTCCAGCGCGAGGACGAGGTCCATCGGGTGCTGGTACGCGTGGTGCTCACCGGTGGCTCGCTCGCCGAGCTGTGCGACGCCGTGGCAGGGTTCCTCGGCGGGACCGCGGTCGTCACCACCACCGACGGGCGGGTCCTCGCGATGGCCGGCACCGAGGCCGAGCTCGACCGGACGCGCGGCCTCGGGTGCTTCGACCGTACCGGCCGGCTCATGGTCGAGGAGGAGCCGGTCGGCGCCCGTGGCGGCATCAGCGCCGCGGACCGCACGCGGGCGTTCGTGCGCATCGTCGCCGGCGCCTCCGACCACGGCCTGCTCGGGGCGTTCTGTCCCGACCGCCCGCTGACCGCCACCGACGTGCACCTGCTCGAACGCGCCGCCACCGTCGCCGCGCTCGCCATCACGAAGGAGCAGGCGGTCCAGGCCGTCGAGGGCAAGTACCGGGCCGAGTTCCTCCGCGACGCGCTGTCCGGCCGGGCCGGCAGCCCGCCCGACACGGTGGCGCACGCGTCATCCCTCGGCTGGCGTCTCGACCGCCCGCTGGCCGTGGTCGTCGCCGAGACCGACGAGAACGACGCCGAGACCACCCGCACGGCCGACGAGGTGCGCGCGTTGCAGGACCGGTTCGTGCGCGCCTGGGTGCAGGCGGTGCGCACCCGCGACGCCACGGTGCCCGTGGCCGGGTTCAGCCAGGAGGTGGTGTGCCTGTTTCCCGTTGCCGCTGGGGCCGATCCAGATGCCGTGCTCCGCGCGGTCGGCGAGGTGGTGCGCGAGGTGCGCGGCGACGGCGGCGGCGGCCGGCGCAGCTTCACCACAGGTGTCTCGCGCACCATCACCTCGGTCGCGGACCTGCCGCGGGCCTACGAGGAGGCCCTGACCTCGGTGCGGGTCGGTCGCCGGGTGGACGGCGGCTCCACGCTCACCCACGTCGACCTGCTCGGCATCCACCGGCTGCTGGCCCTGGTGCCCGACACCGCCGACCTGCACCGCTTCGTCGACGAGGCGCTCGGTGAGCTGGCGACCGACGACGCGCCCGAGCACGCCGATCTGCGGCACACCCTCGAGGTGCTGCTCGACACCAACCTCAACGTGGCCGAGACCTCGCGACGGCTGTTCTTCCACTACAACACCCTGCGTTACCGGATCGCCAAGCTGGAGCGGATGGTGGGCCCGTTCACGACCGACCCCGAGCTGCGGCTCACCCTCGCGCTCGCCCTGCGCATCCACGGCATGCGCGGTGTCTGACGACGCTGCGTCGCGCACTCGTCGAAGGGGAGACAATCATGGCCATGACGACCCTGCCGCTGGCGACGGTCCAGGACCGCCTGTCGTCCCTCGTCGACGAGGTGGCCCGGACCCATGACGCCGTGACCATCACACGCGACGGGACCCCGACGGCCGTCGTGCTCTCGGTCGAGGACTACGAGTCGATCATGGAGACGCTCGACCTCTTGAACGACCCGGTCGACCAGGAGCGTCTGGTCGAGGCCGCCGAGTCCCTGGCCACCGGCGACGTCACGAGCGGCGAGGAGATGGGCGAGCTCGTCGCGCGGCGGCTGCGGTGACACCAAGTTCCAGCCGGGCACGCGGCTTCTGGCAGGTCCGGGTGATGATGACGGGTATGCCGCTCGCGCCGACCGACGCTCGTCGGCGCTGCCGCGCGTGCTGATGGATCTGACCGGGCCCGAGGGGGGTGTGGAGCTGCCGAGCACGGCGGGCTGGACCGGCCGGCGCCACGACGACCTCGACGACCTCGACGACCCGGCAGGCGGGCGAGCTCGACCACGTCGGTTGACGGACCGCGTCCACGAGAGGCCTGCCCGGACGTCATGCGCTGACGCGGTCCCGGGCGGCTCAGCGCGAGCTCGGCAGGACGCCGTCGTGACTGCCGCGCAAGGCGTCGACCATGCTCCGCAGGGCTCGAAATGCGTTCCGCTGCTCAGCTCGAGTGAGGCCGGCCAGCATCGTGACCTCGACGGATCTCACTGCTGCGGTCGCCTCTCGCAAACTGCGTCGACCCACAGGTGTGAGCGTCGCGGGTAGGGCCTTCCCGACGGGGGCGGCTGCCGGGCGGGTCACGTATCCCTCTCGTTCCAGGGCTTGGAGCAGCACGTTCATCGACTGTCGCGTCACGAACGCCCCTCGCGCCAGCTCCGAGTTCGACAACCCTGGGCGCTGAGCCAGCAGCTCCAGGCAGGCGTAGCGCGTCACGCT
>JBOFLR010000494.1:0-3481 GCA_051657965.1 Dermatophilaceae bacterium | reverse complement strand
CGGAAGGCTCTCGTCGTGCTGGTTCTCGACACCTCGGCTCCGCGCCGTGCCCGGCTAGGGTGGGACGCGATGAGCACCCCCCAGACAGACGCGACCAGCGCCGCAGGCACCGCCCTCGACGAGGCCGCCCCCGACGTGGTCGACGTCGCCACCGAGACACCGGCCGAGCGCCAGGCCCGCTTCGAGCGCGAGGCGCTGCCGCTGCTCGACCAGCTCTACGGCGCGGCCATGCGCACCACCCGCAACCCGGCCGACGCCGAGGACCTGCTCCAGGAGACCTACGCCAAGGCGTTCGCGGCCTTCCACCAGTACCGTCCCGGCACGAACCTCAAGGCGTGGATGTACCGCATCCTCACCAACACCTACATCAACACCTACCGCAAGCGGCAGCGTGAGCCGCAGCAGTCCGACTCCGCCGAGGTCGAGGACTACCAGCTGGCGCGAGCGGAGTCGCACACGTCATCCGGCCTGAAGTCGGCCGAGGCACAGGCGCTGGAGCACCTGCCCGACAACGAGGTGACCCGAGCGCTGCAGCAGCTGCCCGAGGACTTCCGGATGGCGGTGTACCTCGCCGATGTCGAGGGGTTCGCGTACAAGGAGATCGCCGACATCATGGGCACGCCGATCGGCACGGTGATGTCGCGGTTGCACCGTGGCCGGCGGCAGCTGCGCCAGCTGCTCACCGAGTACGCGCGCGAGCGCGGCTTCGTCGCGGAGGCCAAGTGATGGCGCGCGACGCCCACGCCGGCCACGACGACTGCTCCGAGGTGCTGCACCGCATCCACGAATACCTCGACGGCGAGATGGGTCAGGATGACGTGCGCCGCTTCGCCACGCATCTCGCCGAGTGCGCCCGCTGCCTGGCCGAGCACGACCTCGACGTCGCGATGAAGCAGGCGGTGCGCCGGTCGTGCGTCGAGCAGCAGGTGCCCGCCACGCTGCGGCTACGCGTGGTGCAGCGGATCACCGTGGTCCGCACCGAGCTCGAGAGCTGATCCCTCCGCTCCGGCTCGCTGCTCGCCGTTCGTCGGGTCTCGACGCGCTCGCTGTACGTCGGGTCTCGACGCGAGCGGATTCCGGGACAGGCGGATGCCGGAGCAGGCCCACCTATGGACGGCGCGGGCACCGCGTCGGTGGTCCCGAAAGGCGACGGTCTGGCCCTCCTCGTGTTGTCCACAGATCACCGAGATTCGTGGAATTCCGACACTCGATGCGGCACCCTGGAATGCTCCAACCGTCCTGCTTGGGCTGAACACGGCTGTCTCTCAGTTGTTTTGGAGTTTTCCACAGGTTTGGTGAAGTCCTTATGGCACGGATTCGGTGGCTGCGACCCTCCGTTGCACCGGACGCCTTGGGGTTGGCTCGGGGTGGCGGTTCAGTCAAGGAGGAACGTGATGAGACATCTCATCCGAATGCTCGGCGTCATGCTCGCCATGGTCGGGCTCGTGGGCGCGCTGGGGGCGTCCGCGACCGCGGCCCCAACCGAGGCGGCGGCCGCCCTGCCCGCCGCCTCGGCCGCGCCGGCCGTAAGCACAGCCGCCGATCCGAGCACGCCAGTCGATCTCGTGCCGGCGCCCTCGTATGCTGTCAAGAAGGATGGCGTCACGATCATCCCGTTGGTTACCACTGAAGAGATGCGGCAGATCATGGCCGGCTACAAAATCCAACTCAAGTGGTGGGGCGCCCGGGTGCTTTTCTCCCGCGCTGAGACTGGCAAGATCGACGACAGCACCAAGGCGTGCTCCGCCACCATCGCCGCTTTGGCGATACCCGTGGTTGGCCAAGCCTTGGCGGCAGGCTGCGGGGCGCTTACCGTGACCGCGTGGTCTGCGGTTCAGCAGCGTAAGTGCCTCACCGCCGACGCGCGCATTGTGTTCCCTACCGGCGTTCGCCCGTGGATCGCGACGTGCGAACAGTAAGGTTCTTGACCAATAGATGAGAGGGACGACCATGTCAGGTGCCGAGTTGGCCATAACATCTGTGGGTTTTGTCGTCGGCGCAGCGGCAGGTGTATTCGTCGCCGCGTTGTGGCGGCGTACGCACTGGGCCGTATTGGTTGTGAGCGCCGCGGCCATTGCGGCGGTCGCATACCTGATTGACGGGTCGGTCGGTGGCGACGCCGGAACGGGCCTGGTTGCTGGCGCGTGCATTGGAGTTGTCGCGGCGTCCGTCGCACGTTCTTGGCGAGAGACCCGAACCGCTCGCTAGAGCATCCGCAGTGGTGCCCCGTCCTCTGCCTGTCCGAGGGCGGGGCGCTTCTGCTGTCGCGCGCCACGATCGGGGTTGGCAAGCCCTCAGTGCCCGCTTGTCGTGAACTCGAACGGCATGCTGTCGTCGCCTGGTCGGACGGCTTCCCTCGCCGGGATCGCCGAGTTATCCACAGGAAAACAAGCGGGCTTCCGTTCCGGCCGTCGCCGTTCCTAGGCTGGTCGGGTCCGACAGAGGTGGGGCGAGCACTCGGTGATCGCGCAGTTGCCGACGGGTAGCGGTCGCCGGGTGCTCGTCCCGGCAGGAGTCGTCCGATCCCGTTGGGAGGGCTACTGCGGTGGCGGCCTGGCGTTCACAACTTCGCGCGGTCGAGTGGATGCGGTGGTGAAGCGTGGTCAGTCCCAGGCAGTGAGGATGCGGCGGCCGGCGATGGTTGTGCGGTAGACGACGGTAGGGCCGACCCGCGCCGTCTGGACCAGGCCGGCGTTCTTCAAGGCGGCCAGGTGAGACGACACGGTGCTGGGCGGCATCCGGAGCTGTCTGCTCAGCGACCTCGGGTGGTGCGGGCCGCTGCTGGCGATGGTCGTCAGGACGGTGGACCGTCCCGACCCGAGCATTGCCGTGATTGGAGCGTCGCGGGGAGGTGGTGACCCGCGTTGGGGGAGTGAGCGCACCGCGAGTGACGGCACGGTGAGCCCGAGATGCAGATCCCGGAGCGTGACTCCATCCTCCAACTCGTGGGCGGTCAGCACGCACTGCGTGCTGGCGAGCATCGGGTAGATGACCATGCTCCGGACTGGCGGAAGGATCGGGAGTGCGGACGCTACCGATGGCCACCGGAGCGTGTCGTCCACCCGCGCCAGGTGCGGATGGGTTGCCGACAGCAGGGCCGGTCCTTGACCGGTGCCGACGGCGATGGCGATGTTCTCGACCTGGGCCCGCAGGCGGGCCTCGAAGTCGGGGACGAGTGGACGGAACACAGTGTGCTCGAACCTGCCCAACGCCGCGGCGAACTCGGTGAGCTTGCGCCGCGGATGTGTTTCCCACCCGGCAAGGCCGCAGTCTCGCCCCCCGTTCACCGCGACCTGCTCCGCGACAGTGTCCGGCGAGGTGTCCCGCAGCTGCTCCAGCGCGCTGGACAGCGGTCGATAGCCCGCCCCGTTGAACTCGAGGAAGAAGTGGGGGAGCCCGGACGACTGGGCCGAAGGAGCCACCATCGGTTTCAACGGCCGGAGGTCCGTGGTTCGCGCGAGCCGGTCTGCCGCCGAGACAA
>JBOFLR010000493.1:0-4538 GCA_051657965.1 Dermatophilaceae bacterium | reverse complement strand
ATGCCGCCGTCGGGTTGCGGCCCTGGCTTCGCCAGCTCGGCTGCGAGGTCGGCGGGCTCGTGCCTCCGCCAGGCATCGGGCAAAGGGTCGTCGGCAATGGCGGGGCTCATCACCGAGCGAACGCGACCATCCGGGTCCGTCGATGCCTCGCCGGATACTCGAACTCGGCGCCCGATGAGACGCGCGACATCGAGCGGCTGCGGCACCTGCTCGAGGGCCACGCGGTTGCCGATGTCGTCGACGAGCCGAAATCGGCCGGTACGCAGGTCCACCGCCTCGAGCGTGCCCGACAGGTCGGCGTCGCGGGTCGGCGGGTCCTCGCGTGCAGTCCAGGTCTCGCGGTGGATGCGGTCACTGACGATGTGCACGGCCGGGCTGCCATCCAGCCGAGCCTCGATCGACGGCGCCGCCGCTTTGAGCGCTTTGACCAGGTCGGCGGCGCTCTCGGCGACGGGGTCAGTGACCCACCCGGGCCGGGCGTCGTCCGCGATACCTCGGATGACGTCATCGAACTTCGCATCGAGGTCGGCGAACTCAGCAGGCTCGACATCGAGCGTGTCCGGCTCGCCTCGCGAGATGAGGAGACTTGTGCTGCCCTCGGCCACGCCGGTCAGCCGCAGTTGACTGACGTGTGCGACAGCGTCGTTCGGGCGGCCGCGCTGCTCGGCGTCGAGGCTGAGCCGAGCAATGCGCAGGTGCAGCTCCTGAAGGCTGGCCGCGATGGCGCTGAGGTCGGACAGCGGGATCTCCCCGGTGGGAAACGCGGCGCCGATCAGCCGCAGCTCGAGCTGGTGGGACATTGTCGACACCTCCGGAAGTCAACCTGGCACGAGTGTGGCAGGTGCGCCGCCGTTGAGCTCAACAAGGGCGAGCGCCCGCACTATATAGAACATACATCGTATTTTAGGGGATGGCGGTGACAGCGCCCAACCGCTGCGCCGCAGGTGTGCTCGACTCAGTTGGCTTCGTAGCTCTGTTGGACGAGGAGCAGCGCAGCGCTGAGGTCGTCTCGGTTCCTGATCCGGATCTCGAGGTCGCCGGTACCGAAGTGACCGACCTGCCGCACATCGCGGGTGAACCCTTCGACGAGGTCGATGGTGTCGGGGTCGACCTTCACGAAGAGCACCAGCTCGCCGCGCTGAGCGAGCACCTCGACGCAGAGGAAGTTCTTTAGCCGTCGGTAGGCGATGTAGTACTTGAGTGTCTTCTGGGTGACGTCGTCGCCAAGGGCCGTGGCGAAGTCGTCAACTGCGGCGTAGAGGTCCTTGAGCGGAGTCGATGCCTGCTCGAGGTACTCGCTCACGGTCTTATAGGCGCCAGACCGGGACGGCCTTGCGGCGTCCATGGGCGCGGTTTCGGGCGCATCATCCGAGGTCGACGCCTCGACCTTCGAGCTGTGCACCAGCTCAAACGCGAGCAGCTCGCCGCGAAAGTCGCGGTACCTGACGAGGTCGATGCTGCGGTTCATCTGCTGTACGGCGTGCTCGTCGTACCGGGTGAAGCCGTTCGCCACACAGATCAGGCGTGGGTTGCGCCAGTCGATGGCGTCGGCGGCCTCGGTGCCGAGCGTCCTCATCACGAGCAGCTGGAAGTCGGCACGGTGGTCGAGCAACCAGTTGAGGTAGTAAAGACCCTGATTGATGACGTTCTCGTTGGTCGCCCGCTTGTACTCGAGGATGACGGGCGAACCGTTCTCGTCGATGCCGAGCGTGTCCATACGGCCCGGCTGCGTGCCGCGGATGACGTACTCGGTCGCGAGGAACCGCACGCCGAACAGTGTCTCGAGGTTGTCCTCGATGAGTTTCTGCAGCGACTTCTCGAGCGCTACCGAGGCACTGGCCAGTTCGTCGGCGCGACCGTCGGTGATGCGGAACAGCTTGAGATCAGACATCGGCCAACTCCTCGACCACCTCGACGTCGGTGCTGCGCCCCGTCAACCGACCTGAGAACGCCGCCGACAGCAGTGCGCGGCGCAGCGCAAGCTCCCGCACCTTCATGCTGGCGACCTCCGACCGCAAAGAACCGGCTGCATCAAGCTTCAGAGCCACCGAATCAACGATCCGTCGCTGCTCGTCCAGATGCGGTAGCGGGAACTCGATGGGCTTAAGTCTTGCGGCCGAAAGATGGGCGATGTTCGTGGTGATTCGGGACTCTCTGGCGAATCGACCCGCGTGCATGTGACGGCGAAAGACCAATAGAGCGAACTCTGGGATGACGGCTCCGCTCGCCTTGAAGCGAATGAGCGAGTTGGTGAAGGCGACCTCCGCCGGGTCGCCTCGGTAGATCGCAGGTCGGCCGAGCAGTTCGGGTGACTGGCCTTCGTTGAGCAGTACGTCACCGGGTTCCAGGCGGAAGCGCTCGAACGTGCCGCCGGGCCAGTGCATCTCCTTCACGTCCGAGAGGTCCACGCGGTCCTCGAAGACATTGGCGACGCGGAGGTACGGCTTCATGTTCGGACCGGTGTGCCAGTCGGGATGGCGTTGACGACCGAGTTCGACCCTGCCTGCTTCACTCACTGTGGATCGGTACCAGTCAGGTGGGTATGCCGTTTCGTCGGGGATTGCCTGCAAGAGAACAGACTTAACCAACGCTCGAGCGCGGAGATCGGCCGCGGCACGGTAGGCTGTTGCAGCGTCGAGGCGGGAGAGGTGGTCCTCGAGGATCTCAACGATCCGCCGTTGCTCGCCAACCTCGGGGATGGCGACTTCAACCGTGAGAAGCCTTCGAGATGCGACGCTCGCTTGGTTCACGTGGTTTGAACTCATATGCTCGAACAGTCGTTTGTAGAACATGCTTTGGAGCTGATGAGCGACGAACCGTGACTCGACGAGAGTTGAGTCAAAGCGGAGTCGAGTCATGTGATTCGAGTAGGCAAGCCCGTCAGCTTGTAGGCCGACGAAAGCTGTTTTTCCCACCAGGGCCGCGCTATTGGTGTTGTTGAAGAGAACGTCGCCTTCGCGAACTCGCCGATCGGACTCGTCAGCTACGTACCTGGCGTCGGCTAGCGAGATTCTGCCGTCACGGGTGATGTTCATCGGCCGGAGGTGCTGGACACCGCCTCGAGCTCGCGAGTGCTGGCCGCTGGCGAACCCCGGGCGTGCTTCGCAGCCGATGCCCGCGAGCGTCGTCTGGCGCCAACCAGTTGGCGTGCTCACGCGGTGAGCTCGTGGTTGAGAGAACGCACCAGTTCGGGGGCGCGGGTGGGGCCGAGGTCCCGGAGGGCGCCGGCGACGCCTCCGCGCTCGCTGAAGGGCGCGTCATCCAGATCGTCCGGGGTGATGCCGGCGGACGTCGTGACGACCTCGACCATGCGGTCCAGCCACCACCGCTCCAGCGCCGAGAACTCCACGCCGGCCTGCGCCTGCTGGGCCAGCCACCCGGCGTACCGCTCGCGCACCCGCTCCGCGTACGGCACCAGCTCGTCGTCCACGCCGACCGTATAGCGCAACAGCGACACCAGGTCGGTCAGGGTGTGATGCTCGCTGTGCCGCACCCGCCCGATGTCGATCACCTCGTAGGCGCCCCAGATCAGCTCGGCAGTCCAATGATGTGGCGGGCGCTGGATGCGGTCGGCGAGCTGCTGCACGTCGGCGAACGCTACCCGCCGCTCGCCGGCCTCCTGCACCAGCTGGATGGCGGTGATCTCGTCGCGGTGCTCGTCCAGATACGAGCGCCACGACTCGACCACCGACCGGGCACGATCGGCGTCGACCACACCGTGCGCGTCGAGCAGTACGTCCACGGTCACCTCGTCGACCACCCGATCGTGCGTCCTCCGCAGCTCGATGATGCGTTCGCGCAGCGCCGGGTTCGCGGCCAGCGGCTCCACGGCCCGTTCGAGAAGCTCGGCGAGCGCGACTGCCGGGTCGGCGGCATCCGCGAGCGCCGCCGCTTGCACGTCCGAGTCGACAGCATCGACGAGCCCGCGCACGATGTCGCGCACCGGTACCGCGGCCACGGCATCCAGCTCCTCCCGCTCGGCGGGCGTGAGGTCGAGCTCGAGCTTGGCGAGCCGGGAGGCCAGCGTGGCCGTCTCATCCTCGGTCAGCTCGAGTGCCGCCGCCTTCGACAGTAGCTGCGTGAGCGAGGCGCCCTTGACCCGGTTCAGCGGCGGGTCGACGAACGAGTGCTCGGTGACGCCCACGGCATCCACGATGACGAAGCGGGTCTTCTCCTCGGCGTCGGGCGTCACCGAACGGAAGTCGGCCGGGGCGATGGTGCGCGCCCCACGGCCCTTCATCTGCTCGAAGTACTGCGCCGAGCGCACGTCGCGCATGAAGAACACGCACTCCAGCGGCTTGACGTCGGTACCGGTGGCGATCATGTCGACGGTGACCGCGACGCGCAGCTCCGGGCTGGTGCGGAACGCTTGCAACTGGCCGCGAGCGTCGTTCGCCGCGTAGGTGATCTTGGCCGCGAAGGCGTTGCCCCGGCCGAACACCTCGCGCACGGTGCGCACGATCTCCTCTGCGTGGGCGTCGTCCTTGGCGAAGATCAACGTCTTCGGCACCTCCGAGCGGCCGGGGAAGATCTCGGTG
>JBOFLR010000492.1:0-8194 GCA_051657965.1 Dermatophilaceae bacterium | reverse complement strand
CTCCTCGCCGGCATAGGCGACGACGTCGAGGGTGCTCATGACCAGCCCGGCACCGTTGCCGATGATGCCGACCGAGCCGTCGAGCTTGACGTAGTTGAGGCCCTTCTCCTGCGCGGCCGCCTCGAGCGGGTCGGTGGCGCCGGTGTCCGCGAGCACCTCGTGGTCGGGGTGCCGGAATGCGGCGTTGGCGTCGAGCGACACCTTGCCGTCGAGCGCGAGGACGTCGCCGTCCTCGGTCTTGACCAGCGGGTTGACCTCGACGAGCGTGGCGTCCTCGTCGCGGTACACGGCCCACAGCGTGCGGATGACGCCCGCCACCTTCGCGGCGGTGTCCGCGTCGAACCCGGCGGCCTCGACGATCTCGCGAGCCTTCGCCTCGTCGATGCCGGTGTTCGGGTCGACGGCGACCCGGGCGAGGGCCTCGGGCCGCTCGACGGCAAGCGTCTCGATGTCGACGCCGCCCTCCGTGCTGCACATCGCGAGGTAGCGGCGGTTCGACCGGTCCAGGAGGAGGGAGAAGTAGTACTCCTCGGCGATCCGGGCGCCCTGCGCCACCATCACCCGGTGCACGGTGTGGCCCTTGATGTCCATGCCGAGGATGGCACGCGCGTGCTCCTCGGCCTCATCGGCGTTCTTGGCGACCTTCACGCCGCCGGCCTTGCCCCGCCCGCCGGTCTTCACCTGCGCCTTGACGACGGTGACCCCACCACTCTCCGCGCCCACGCGCTCGGCAGCGGCGCGAGCCTCCTGCGGTGTGGTGGCGACCGCGCCGCCGAGCACAGGCACGCCGTGCTTCTCGAACATGTCACGGGCCTGATACTCGAAGAGGTCCACGTCTCGCCCTCGTCCTTACCTGTCGGCGTCGTCCGGCGCGGCATCGTCCGGCGGAGTCGGACGTGAGCCTAGTGCCGGGCCGAGGAGAGCCTCGACCCGGACCGGCGAGCCGCCCGCCACCCCGGGGTCGCCGGTCGGCGTGGTTGGTGGTGAGATGACCGCGTGCACCGACACCTCGCCCTGCCGACCGCCGCCGGTGCGGCGCTGATCCTCCTCCTCGCCGGATGCAGCGACGACCCTGAGCCGGCGCCTGCCGACTCGGCGTCGGCGCCCTCGACCTCGGCCTCGCCCGGCTCACCGTCGTCGTCGGCATCCGCCCTGCCGGTCCGACTCACCCTCACGCGCACCGGTGGTGCCGACGGGTTCGCCGACGTGCTCTTCGTGCAGAGCGACGGCGCGGTGGTCGGGTCGACGAACGCCGGTGCGGTCAACTGCCGCGCTCCCGCGGAGCTCACCGGGGCCTTGGCAACCGGCACGCCGCCGTCGGTACCGCCGGCAGCCGGAGCCGACCGGATCGAGGTGGTACTCATCCGCGGCAGCGGCGAGGTGCCGCTCGGCGAGGCGCAGGGCCGCGACACGGTGTCCGAGGCGGCACGGACCCTGCTCGACGACGTGCAGAAGGCCCAGGGAGCGCGCACCGTCTGTCGCTGACCGTGCTTGTACGACAGCGACCGTCGTGGATGGCACAGGACCGCGCACAGACTCACGAACCGGCGCGCGTCGTCCCGTGTGCGTCGACTCGACCGATGCCGGGGGGCCTTGCCGTCGACCCTCCGGTCGCTCGCCGTGGTCACTCTCCGTTCATCCCGTCGACACTACGATGATCGCAGGACGGTGTGACGTGAATCACACTGGGTACATTTGCCCAGGTCAGTCGGCGCCCCGGGTAGCTCAGGTCAAGAGCGGGTAAAGGCGGGGCCGTGATGGGGTTTGTGTCACGGAACGGTCACGCTACGGTTGTCCAGCCCCCCGGAGGCCAGCGAGGTCACCACCAGTTCCTCTCCCCTGAGGTTGATCCCTGTCGTGAGTTCTCCCGCGTATCGCGGGCGTCACTACGCCGGGCGCCATCGCGTCCACGTCCGTAGCGCGCGCCTGCCTCGTGCCCTGAGTTCGAGCTTCGTGCTCCCGACCACGGCCGCCGCCGCGCTCGTCGCCACCGCCACCGGTGCCACGGTCGCCGAGTCCACCCCTCTGACTCTCGACCTCAGCGGGTCCCAGACCGCGATGGCCCGCACCCAGCAGGCCGCCTCCGAGGAGAGCACGACCGAGCTCGCCCTGCGTCGCCAGGACGTCGTCAACACCAGTGCGGCGATCCAGGGGCGCACCGAGGCCACCGCCAAGGCCGCGCGGGCCGCCAAGCGCAAGGCAGACGCAGAGGCCGCAGC
This sequence comes from Dermatophilaceae bacterium, assembly GCA_051657965.1. Lineage (GTDB taxonomy): Bacteria > Actinomycetota > Actinomycetes > Actinomycetales > Dermatophilaceae > JBOFLG01. The sequence continues at coordinate 5,975 of JBOFLR010000492.1, read as the reverse complement.
CCGCGCGAAGGCGGAGCGCGAGGGCAAGAAGTGGGTCCGGCCGATCAAAATCTGGAACATCACCTCGGACTTCGGGCCGAGGTGGGGCAAGACCCACGACGGCATCGACCTCGGTGCACCCACCGGCACCCCGCTCTACGCGATGTCCAAGGGCGTCGTCACCGGCTCCTTCTACGACTCCAGCTTCGGCAACAAGGTCGAGATCACCTACTGGAACGGCGACACCTCCTGGTACGCCCACCTGAGCAAGCGGCAGGTCAGCGAGGGCGACACGGTGATGCCGGGCGACCTCGTCGGGCTGGTCGGCAACACCGGTCACTCCTTCGGCGCGCACCTGCACCTCGAGATCCAGCCGGACCCGGATGTCGACCGGGCGATCGACCCCTACCCGTGGCTACAGGACCGCGGGCTGGTCTGACCGGCACCCATCGCTGCTCCATCACCCGTCGAACCAGCGACCGGTGTGGTCGTGCCCGGGGTCATGGTCCCGCCCGGTGTCGTGATCGGTTCGGCGTCGCGCCTACAGCTTCTCCAGTGGAGCGAAGCGCAGGACGAAGCGTTTGACGCCGAGCTCACCGCCGAAGTCGACCTCGGCTTGAGTGCGCTCGCCTTCTCCGAGGGTCCGCACGACCGACCCCAGCCCGTACGTGTCGTGGGTGACCTTGTCGCCGGCGGCCAGCGGGATGACGGGACGGTTGCCCGGCGAGCGCACCCCAGGACGCGCCCCGAGCGTGGCCACCGCGGGTCGCTGCCCGGGCCGCCCGATGGCGGCCGCTCCGGACAGCTCCCGTTCCCAGCTGACCAGCTCGGCCGGGATCTCGTCGAGAAAACGCGACGGCGGGAAGTACTGAGGCGCACCCCAGGATGAGCGAAGCGCCGCCCGGGAGAGGTGCAGTCGTTCGCGGGCCCTGGTGATGCCGACGTAGGCGAGCCGCCGCTCCTCCTCGAGCTCGGTCGGGTCGCCGAGGCTGCGCCCGTGGGGGAAGGTGCCGTCCTCCATGCCGGTGAGGAACACCACGGGGAACTCCAAGCCTTTAGCGGTGTGCAGCGTCATCAACGTGACCACACCGGCCGCCTCGGCCTCGGCGGTGTCAGGGATCTCGTCGGCATCGGCGACGAGCGACACTCGCTCGAGGAAGTCCTCCAGACTGGCCACCTCGCCGGTCTCGCGGCGCGCCTCGTCGAACTCCCGAGCGACGGCGACCAGCTCGGCGAGGTTCTCGACCCGGGTCTCGTCCTGCGGGTCGTGGCTGGCTCGCAGCTCGGCGAGGTAGCCGGAACGGTCGAGCACCGCCTCGAGGAGGTCGGCGACCCCGGCGTCGTCGTCGTCGCGGACCTCGCCGAGCGCCTCGAGCAGCGCCACGAAGCCCCGCACCGCGACGACACTGCGAGTGGCGATGCCCGGGGCGTCCTCGACCCGGCCGAGCGCCGCGACGAACGGGATCCGCTCGCGGTCGGCGAGAGCCGCCACGCACGCCTCGGCCCGGTCGCCGATGCCGCGCTTGGGCACGTTGAGGATGCGGCGGAGGTTCACGGTGTCGGTCGGGTTCGACATCACGCGAAGGTAGGCCAGGGCGTCCTTGACCTCTCGCCGCTCGTAGAAGCGAGTGCCGCCGACGACCTTGTACGGCAGACCGACCCGCACGAAGACCTCCTCGAGCGCACGCGACTGGGCGTTGGTGCGATAGAAGACGGCGACGTCGCCGGGTCGGTAGTCGTGCTCGTCGCCCAGCCGGTCGATGCTGCGGGCGACGAACGACGCCTCGTCGTGCTCGTTGTCGCCGACGTACCCCACGACCGATGGACCGCTGCCGCTGTCGGTCCACAGATTCTTCGGGCGCCTGCCCTGGTTGCGGGCGATCACCGCATTGGCGGCTCGGAGGATGGTCTGGGTGGAGCGGTAGTTCTGCTCGAGGAGGATCGTGTGCGCGTCTGGATAGTCCTGCTCGAACTCCTCGATGTTCCGGATCGTCGCACCGCGGAAGGCATAGATGGACTGGTCCGCGTCGCCGACCACGACGAGTTCGCCCGGCGGCACCGCGTGCGCCTCGGGCTCACCGCCGTGCACCGGCCCGACGAGTTCGCGCACCAGTTGGTACTGGGCGTGGTTCGTGTCCTGGTACTCGTCGACCAGGACATGCCGAAACCGGCGCCGGTAGTGCTCGGCGACCTCGGGAAAGACCTGGAGCAGCTGCACGGTGGTCATGATGAGGTCGTCGAAATCCATGGCGTTGGCGGCCCGCAGCCGCCGCTGATACTCCGCGTAGGCGTCGGCGAGCACCTGCTGCTGGTGGGTGCCCTCCTGGGCCACCCGGCTGGCGAACGTCTCCTCGTCGACCAGCTCGTTCTTGAGGTTCGACACCTGGTGGGAGAACGAGCGCGGGTTATACCGCTTGGGGTCGAGATCCATGTCGCGCAGCACCATCGACATCAGCCGCTGACTGTCGGCGGCGTCATAGATGGAGAAGCTGGACCGCAACCCGACCTTGTCGGCCTCACGACGCAGGATGCGCACGCAGGCGCTGTGGAACGTCATCACCCACATCGCACGGGCACGTGGCCCGACCAGCGCGGAGACCCGTTCGCGCATCTCGGCCGCCGCCTTGTTCGTGAACGTGATGGCGAGGATCTGGCCGGGCTGGACTCCTCGCGCGGCGAGCAGGTGGGCGATGCGATGGGTGAGCACTCGGGTCTTGCCCGACCCGGCGCCCGCCACGATGAGCAGCGGCGGTCCTTCGTGCAGCGCCGCCTCACGCTGCTCGGGGTTCAGCCCCTCGAGCAGGGCCTCGACCTGCCCACCGGATGACGGCCCCGCCGTCTCCGCGCTGCGGCCCGCGGCCGCCGCCTCGGCCCAGGTGGGTACGCCGGCTGCGTTCACCAGAGCTGCCTGTGCGCTCGCCTGCGTCGCGGCGTCGACAGGTGCGGGGTGATCGGCCGATCCGAACTCGAGGCCGTCGAACAGGGTGCTCATCGAGGCCCAACCCTACGTGCGCCCACCGACCGCGACGGAAGTCGTCATCCGCGGCGCGTCGCTTGCTCGGACGACCCGCGAGCTGGGCCGGCCGAGGACATGAGTGAGCGGCCGGGGCCACCACCAGGGCCCCGGCCGCTCGGGCAGCGACGGATCAGCTGTCCCCAGGAGGGGATGCGACACCGGCGCCACCGGCGCGATGGTCGGCAGGGACCACGCGATGCGTGACCTCCGAGGGCAGGGAGCAGTCGGCGGTCACGCGAGACATCCGGGCGGGCCGCGAACCAGGCACTCCGGCCATGTCGCGCCTCCGCCCTCACCTCCGTGCGGTTGTCGCAGGGAGTAGGAGAAGAGTACGGTCGGTCGTAGCTCTTTGTCGAGAGAATGTCTAAGGTTGCGCGGCGGTTCTCCGGGTAACCCTCGACACGCTCGGGGCCAACCCTCGACACCGGTGGACAAACAGGGCTCCTCGGAGCAAGGTGTCTGCACTCGCCGGGGTCGACGGCGGCCCGGGGCGACCGAACGGAGGTCGGATGACTGCCAACGTCGTCGTGACCGTCGAGCGTCGTTTCGACGCGCCGCGATCCCAGGTGTTCCGAGCCTGGGTCGACCCCGACCGGATCGCGCAGTGGCGCGGGACACCGGGGTGGCATGTCGAGCTCGCCACCGTCGCCGGGGACCCCCGACCCGGCGGGCGGCATCGGCACGTCCGGGTGAGGAACAACGATCCGACCGCCCGCATCGGCGTCGCCGGCATCTACGCGGAGTTCAGCGAACCAGCGGCGTTCGTCTCGCACGAGCGAGTCACCGGCGATCCCGGCATCGACCCCGACACGGTGCTCGAGCTCCGGGTCGAGCTCACCCGGCTCGCCGGTGACGCCACCTTCGTCCGGGTGGTCCAGGGGCCGTACGAACCCGACCTGGCGGGGTGGCACGGCGAGGGGTGGATGCGCGAGCTGGACCGTCTCGACGGGTACCTCGAACGCTCTCGACGACTCGGGGCCTGAGCGCCGTCATCCGGCCCGCGCGACCGGTGGCCTTGGGCACCACCGTCGGCTCCGTCAGCGACCGGGCGGCAGATCGTCATCCGTCACGTGCACGGAGAAGCGAGTCCCAGCGCCGCCCGGCCCCGGCTCGACGCTCGCGCGCCCGCCCATCCCGGCGACCAGCGCGGCCACGATGGCCAGGCCCAGCCCGGTGCCGACCCGGCGCACGCCGCGCGAGCGTTCCCACAGCGCCCCACGCTCGAAGGCGACCGCCCGCTCCTCGGCCGACAGCCCGGGCCCGGTGTCGTCGACATCCAGACGGGCACCGCGCTCAGTGGCCTCCAGACGCAGCGTGATGCGTCCACCGGCCGGTGTGACCCGCAGGGCGTTCTCCACGAGGTTGTCGACCACCTGACGCAGCCGGGCCGGGTCGACCCGAGCCGGCACCGGCGTCGCCGGGACATCGATCGCCATGGTGATCTGCTCCGCGGCGCACCGGTGCTCCCACACCTGGCCGGCGTCCTCGACGACCGGACGGAGGTCGGTGCGGACGATGTCGACACGGAACCCGTCGGCGCGGAGCCGGGCGAGGTCGAGCAGGTCGTCGACGAGCCGCGTGAGCCGGCCGGCCTCCGAGACGAGCACCGCCCCGGCGCGGCGGGCGGCATCCCCCTCGATGAGGCCGTCGGCGAGGGACTCGCCGTACCCGAGCACCGCGGTCAGGGGGGTACGCAGCTCGTGCGACACCGACATGAGGAACTCGCGCTCCCGGTTCTCGCTGCGGGCGAGCGAGTCGGCGAGCGCGTCGACCGCCGCACCGAGCTCGGCGACCTCCCGGGTTCCGGGGCGGCCGACCCGTACGGACCGGTCGCCGCCGGCCAGCCGCTGCGCGCCCGCCGCTGCCTCGCGCAGCGGCCGGGTGAGCCGACCCGCGAACCACACCCCGACGGCGACCGCCACGACCAGCCCCACGAGCAGCGCGAGCAGCACCCCCCGCAGCACCTGCCCGGCGTCGGTCTCGTCGAAGCGGAATCGTTGCGCCATGACCACCACGCGCCCGTCACCGATCGGCCGCACCACGGCGAGCACCTCCTCGCCGTCCAGCCGGAGGGTCGCCTGGCGTCGAGCGGTGGGCTGCCCCAACGCGCTCCAGGCCTCACGCGCGAGCAGGTCGCCGGCCGCCTCCCCGCGGGGGGTGGTCCAGGCCACCGGCGTGCGCTGCGACCGCACCAGCCGCAGGGTCGCGCCGATGTCTGCGCCGCGACGGGCGGCCACCACGGTGGCGGCCAGGTCGGTCTGCCGGGCCAGCGCGGCCCGCGTGTCCTCCCGAGCCGCCGACCTGGTCAACTGCACCGCGGCCACCCCCGCGACGACGACCGCCACGACCACCACGGCCGACATGAGCAGCACCAGCCGAAGCCGCAACCCACCGAGCCGCCGTCTCATGGCGACCGGTGGATGCCGTACCCGACGCCTCGCACGGTCCGCACCGGGCAGGCGTCGCCGAGCTTGGCGCGCAGCTGGGCGACGTGGACGTCGACGGTGCGGCTGCCGTCGTCCTCGGGGAACCCCCACACCGCCTGGAGCAGCTCACGCCGCGGATGCACGCGCGCCGGACGGCCGAGCAGGTGCGCGAGCAGGTTGAACTCGGTGGCGGTGAGTGAGACCGGACCCCCGTCGAGGAACGCCTCCCGGCGCTCGACGTCGACCACGAGCGCACCGTGCCGGAGCAGTGCGGCGCTCCCGCCGCCGCTGCTCACCCGGTGCCGGCGCAACAGAGCCCGCACCTTGGCCACCAACTCGCGCGGGGAGTACGGCTTGGTCACGTAGTCGTCGGCGCCGAGCTCGAGGCCGAGCACGCGGTCGACCTCGTCGTCGCGGGCGGTGAGGAACACCACCGGGGTCCAGTCGTCGGCGGCGCGCCAGGCGCGACAGACGTCGATGCCGTCGAGGTCGCCGGCCAGGCCGATGTCGAGGATGACGAGGTCGTGGCGCGTCGCGGTCTGCGCGCGCAGGGC
>JBOFLR010000491.1:0-10115 GCA_051657965.1 Dermatophilaceae bacterium | reverse complement strand
CGCTACGTGCCCGAGGCCCTGGTGCCGGCCCTGGAGCAGCTCGACGAGGCCCGGCAGAAGGCCGCGGTCGACCCCGAGTTCCAGGCCGAGCTCGCTCGGCTGCACCGCACCTACACCGGCCGGCCGTCGATCCTCACCGAGGTGCCCCGGTTCGCGGCGCACTGCGGCGGCGCGCGCGTCATCCTCAAACGCGAGGACCTCAACCACACCGGCTCCCACAAGATCAACAACGTCCTCGCCCAGGCGCTGCTCACGAAGCGGATGGGCAAGACGCGGGTCATCGCCGAGACCGGCGCCGGCCAGCACGGCGTCGCCACCGCTACGGCCGCGGCGCTGATGGGCTTGGAGTGCACCGTCTACATGGGCAAGGTCGACACCGAGCGGCAGGCGCTCAACGTCGCCCGGATGAGGATCCTCGGCGCCGAGGTGGTGCCGGTCGAGCACGGCAGCGCCACCCTCAAGGACGCCATCAACGAGGCGATGCGCGACTGGGTCACCAACGTGCGCACCACCCACTACGTCATCGGCACCGTCACCGGGCCGCACCCGTTCCCCGAGATGGTCCGCGACTTCCACGCCGTCATCGGCGAGGAGGCCCGCGGCCAGGTGCTCGAGCTCGCGGGCCGCCTGCCCGACGCCGTGGTCGCCTGCGTCGGCGGCGGATCCAACGCGATGGGCATCTTCCACGCCTTCGTGCCGGATGACGCGGTGCGCCTCGTCGGGGTCGAGGCCGGCGGCGAGGGGCTCGAGTCCGGCCGGCACGCCGCGCGCTTCGCCTCGGCCACGACGCCCGGGGTCCTCCACGGCGCGATGAGCTACCTCATGCAGGACGCCGACGGCCAGACCGTGGAGTCGCACTCGGTGTCGGCGGGGCTCGACTACCCGAGCGTCGGGCCGGAGCACGCGTTCCTCCGCGACTCCGGGCGCGCCGAGTACCGGTACGCCACCGACGAGCAGACGATGGAGGCGTTCCTCCTGCTGTGCCGTACCGAGGGCATCATCCCGGCACTGGAGTCGGCGCACGCGCTCGCCGGCACGATGGGGCTCGGGCGCCAGCTCGGCCCCGATGCGCTGCTCCTCGTCAACCTCTCCGGTCGCGGCGACAAGGACATGCACACCGCCGCCGCCTGGTTCGGCCTCCTCGACGCGCCCGCCGCGCCGGACGTTCCCACCGTTTCCGCCGCGCCCGCCGCGTCGGTCGAGGACGGGTCGTGACGACCCGGGTGAGCGGGGTGCACGAGGTGCTCGCGCGCTGCCGGGCCGAGGGGAGAGCTGCGCTCGTCGGTTACCTCCCGGTGGGGTTCCCGTCGCTCGAGGTATCGCTCGAGGCGTTCCGGGTGCTCGTCGAGGCCGGCTGCGACATCGTCGAGGTGGGCGTCCCGTACAGTGACCCGGTCATCGACGGCCCGGTCAACCAGGAGGCCATGGCGGTCGCGCTCGCCGGGGGCGCCACGGTCGACGACGTCTTCACCGCCGTCACCGCGGTCCGCGAGGTCGGCGCCGTCCCGGTCGTCATGACGTACTGGAACCTCGTACTGCGCCGGGGGGTCGAGCGGTTCGCCGCCGACCTCGCCGCCGCCGGGGGAGCGGGCCTCATCACCCCCGACCTCGTCCCGGACGAGGCCGACGACTGGCTCGACGCCAGCGACCGGCACGGCCTGGACCGGGTCTTCCTCGTCGCGCCGTCGTCGACGCCGGAGCGGCTGGAGAAGGTCACGTCCGCGTGCCGCGGGTTCGTCTACGCCGCCTCGACGATGGGCGTCACCGGGGCACGAGAGCAGATCGACGCCGACGCCCGTGGGCTGGTCGAGCGGGTCCGGGCGGTCACCGATCTGCCGGTCTGCGTCGGCCTGGGCGTGTCCACCGGGGAGCAGGCCGCCGAGCTGGCCGGGTACGCCGACGGGGTCATCGTCGGGTCCGCCGTGGTGCGGGCGCTGGGCAGTGGTGCGGAACCCGCCGACGGTCTCGACGCGTTGCGCACTCTGACCGTAGAACTGTCCGACGGCGTCCGGAGGGGGCACCGGTGAGCACCACCACCACGTCGCCGCCTGGCGACGTGCACCTGGAGCCCCGGCACGGTGGTCGCGAGCTGTTCTCGCTGGTCGCGCGGTTGTTCCTCGCCGGGGTGCTGATCTGGGCGGGTGCGGTGAAGGTGGGCAAGCCGCTCACCTCGGAGCGCGCCGTGCAGGCGTTCGAGATCTTCCCGTACGACCTGGCCGGCTGGATCGGCGTGGCGTTGCCGTTCGCCGAGATCGCGCTCGGTGTGCTGCTCCTGCTCGGCCTGTTCACCCGGCCCGTGGCGGTGCTGTCCACCCTGCTCATGCTCGCGTTCGTCGTCGGCATCGCCCAGGCCTGGGCCCGTGGGCTCACCATCGACTGCGGGTGCTTCGGCGGTGGCGGTCAGGTGGCCGCCGACCAGACCCAGTATCCACAGGACATCGCCCGTGACCTGGTGTTCGCCGCGGCCGGAGCATGGCTGTGGCGGTACCCCCGCTCACTCGCCTCTCTCGACCGGCTGCTGTTCGGTCGCTGACCCCACCGCCACCCGCCGCACGACGCCGGCGGCACCGAAGGAGACCACCGACACATGGCCGGCCAGAAGGCGAACGCCCAGAAGAAGAAGCGCACCCCGGCGCGTCCGAGCCCGCAGACCGCGCGGCAGGCCAAGGCCCAGGCGGTCGCGTCGTCGGGCGGGCCGCGGGTCAACCCGGTCGTCGCGGCGGCCGTGGTCGTCATCGTCGCGATCGTGGCCGTGGTCGGCGGGGTGGTGTGGTCGCAGAGCGGCGCCGAGGACGAGGGTGGCACGCGCTCCACCGAGCTGATCCTTCCCGCGGGCGTCACCGAGGCAGGTGCTGGTTACGTCGCGTTCTCGGACGTGACCCCGGTGGCCGGTGCGCCGACCCTGGACGTCTACGAGGATTTCCAGTGCCCGGCCTGCGCGGACTACGAGGAGCGGGTAGGGGCGACCATCCGTGACCTCGCGGAGCAGGGCCGGATCCGGCTCGTCTACCACGTGAAGAACTTCCTCGACGACAACCTCCGCAACGACAGTTCCACCCGGGCCGGCACCGCCGCGTTCTGCGCCGTCGACGCCGGGCGCTTCCAGGAGTTCCACGACCTGCTGTTCGCCAACCAGCCGGCTCGCGAGGGCGATGGTTTCACCGACGCCCAGCTGCGCGAGCTCGCCGAGCGCGCCGGCATCACGGGGTCGGCGCTGAGCACCTGGCAGACCTGCTCCGACTCGGGCCGGTACGACGCCTATCTCGACAGCGTCGAGGACCAGAGCGCCCGGGACGGCATCCGCGGCACCCCGACGGTGCGCCTCGACGGCGAGGACATCACCCAGCAGGCCGGCACCCCCGAGCAGCTCACCGCCCTCGTCGAGGCGGCCTCGTGACCGGGTATCTCCCCAGTCCGACCGACTCGGTCCTCGAGCTCGGGCCGCTGCCGCTGCGCATGTACGCGCTGTGCATCCTCGTCGGCATCGTCGTGGCGGTCTGGCTCACCGGCCGGCGCCTGGTCTCACGCGGCTACGAACGGGGGCAAGCCCTCGACGTGGCCGCTTGGGCGGTGCTGTTCGGCATCGTCGGCGGGCGCCTGTACCACGTCGTGACCACCCCGGATCCGTACTGGGGCCCCGACGGCAACCCGGTCGACGCGGTGAAGATCTGGGAGGGCGGCCTCGGCATCTGGGGAGCGATCTCCCTCGGTGCACTGGGCGCCTACCTCGGGTGCCGGCGGCACGGCATCTCCTTCCTCGCGTTCGCCGACGCCGCGGCGCCCGGCGTCGCGCTGGCCCAGGCGATCGGCCGGTGGGGCAACTGGTTCAACAACGAGCTCTACGGTGGGCCGACCACCCTGCCCTGGGGGCTGGAGATCCACGTGTGGGACCAGTCCGCCGGCCGCGCGGTGCTCGACGCCGACGGCGAACCCGTCCTGCGCGGCGTGTTCCACCCGACCTTCCTCTACGAGTCGGTGTTCCTCGTCCTGCTCGCGGTGGTGCTGCTGGTCGCGGACCGGCGCGCGCGCCTGGCGCCGGGGCAGCTCTTCGGCATGTACGTCGCCGGCTACCCCATCGGTCGGATCGTCGTCGAACGGATGCGCACCGACGAGGCGGAGGTGATCCTCGGCCAGCGGCTCAACGTGTGGACCAGCGTCGTCGTGTTCCTCCTCGGGGTGTGGATCATCCGGTACACCGCCCGCCGGGCGCGCCGGCAGGCTCCCGTCGTCGACGACGGGGTCCGGGATGGCGCCCCGTCCCGCTCGGATGGTGCCCCGGCCGGCTCGGATGGTGTCCCGTCCGGCTCGGATGGTGCCCCGGCCGGCTCGGGTGGCGTCCCGGCCGGCTCGGATAGTGTCCCGGCCGGCTCGGATAGTGTCCCGTCCGGCTCGGATAGTGCCCCGGCCGGCTCGGATAGTGCCCCGGCCGGCTCGGATAGTGCCCCGGCCGGCTCGGATAGCGTCCCGTCCGGCTCGGATAGCGTCCCGTCCGGCTCGGATGGCGCCCAGCCGCTCGCAGGCTCGGCGAGTGGGCCGCCATCGCCGGTGGCAGACCTGCGGCCGGTGGACGACGCGCCCCATCGCGACACTTGACGCGGACCGTCAACCGGCTCCGGTCCCTCGCTCCGCTGGCGCTCCTCGTTTCGCCGCCTGACACTGCGCTATGCCGCTTGTTACCGCGCCGTACCCGGGACTACGACCCCGAGTACGGCGCGGTAGCAGGCGCTGACCTGGCGGATTGTCGCCTCCCATGGCACCTGCACGGCTCCGCGTGTCGTCGCGGGCGAGTCGAGGCGAGTGACCACCTCGCCGGTGATCCACAGCCCCTGCTCTGGCGCGGTCTCGTCCACAGGTTCGCCCGGTGGAGACGTCACCCTTCTCAATCGCCGGGCCGCGCGGCGATGCTCGACTGGTGCCCGAGCTCGCTCCGGAGGTGCTCGACCTTCTCGCCCGCCAGGACCGCGTTGCCACGCGCGCGCAGCTCCTCGCGCTCGGGGTCAGCGACGACGTGGTGCGGTGGAACGCGGGCCGCGGCTGGCGCGTGCTTCTGCCGTGCACGTACCTGCTCGGCGATACCACCAGCGAGCGCCGTCGCCACGTCGCCGCCCTGCTCTGGGCCGGCGAGAGGTCCGTCCTCGGCGGCGCGACCGCCGCACGCTGGCATGGCGTGAGCGCAGCGGACCCCCGAGATCGCGTCCACGTGGTGGTTCCGGCGCCGCAGCGTAGCCGCCGCTCGGGCTTCACCGAGGTGCGACGGTCCCTCCTCGTCGACCACGAAGTGGTGACCCGCGGTCCCGTCCGGGTGTCCTCACCGGCTCGGGCGGTGGTCGACGCGGCGGTGGCGGTCGGCTCGGCCGACACGAGGTCCGCGATCCTCATCGAGGCGGTCCAGCGCCGCCTCGCGACCGTCGACGAGGTCGCCGAGTGGGTCCATCGACTGCGTCCGCGTGACGCAGCGCGGGTACGCCCGGCCCTGGACGACGCCGCCACGGGCGCCTGGTCGCTCCCGGAGGCGCAGGTGCTCGATCTCGTGTCCGGCTCGGCGGTCCTGCCCGCTCCGTGGGCCAACCCCAGGCTCGAGACGAGCGAGAGGGTGCTCACGACGCCCGACGTCTGGTTCGACGATGTCGCCATGTCGGTCATGGTCCACTCCCGGAGGCACCACTCCGACGGCGACGACTTCGACGCGACTGTCGAGGCCGACGCCGACCTCGTCGCCGCCGGCGTGGTGGTCGTCGGAGTCACCCCGAGGCGCCTCCGTCAGGCCCCGGACAAGGTGCTCGCTCGCCTCGAGCGCACCTACGAGTCCGCCGCACGCCGGCCACGACCGGCCGTGCAAGCGACACCGCGGCACCTGCTCGGTCGGGGCCGACCGGGCTGCGCCTCCTGAGGTCCCGGGTCGGAGGCCTGCGGCGGCTGGCAGCCTTGTAGCAGCCACCGTGCCGCCACCACCACCCGTTGCCGCGCTGGTTACCGCGCCGTACTCGGGGCCAGGACCCCGAGTACGGCGCGGTAACTAGCGACGCTCGACCGGTGGTGTCTGGATCGGGACGGCCCCTTCGCGCGCCGGGCCGCCATGGCGTCCGTGCGGCGGGTCGGCGAGGGCGGATGACGAGCGGACGGCATCCCAGGATGTGGGACCTGTCGGATCGGATGGCAAGACGTGAGCGCCCGGGGATAGCATTCCGGCACGTGGCCGCCGTCGTCCGCGCCCGACCCTGCCGTTCCCCCGGCCACCACGGCCCCGGACTGCCCCCAGGACGGTGATCCGACGTGACCGTCGCCCGCTTCTCCGCACACCCCGCCGATGTCGGGCTCTACCGCCGCGAGCACGAGCACGACGCGTGCGGGGTGGCCATGGTCGCGACCTTGCGGGGCAGCGCCGGCCACGACATCGTCGTCCACGCGCTCGACGCGCTGCGAAATCTCGACCATCGCGGCGCCACCGGCGCCGACCCGCTCGTGGGTGACGGCGCCGGCATCCTCACCCAGGTACCCGACGCCTTCCTCCGCGCGGCTTCCGGTCTCGACCTCCCGGAGGCGGGAGCGTACGCGGTGGGGATGGCGTACCTGCCCACCGACGACGTCGAGCGCGAGCTCGTCGAGCAGCGCGTCGAGGCCATCGCCGCGGTGGAGGGCCTGAACGTGCTCGGCTGGCGCGACGTTCCGGTCGTGCCCGACCTCGTCGGCCACGCCGCCCACGTCACCATGCCCGCATTCCGGCAGCTGTTCGTCGCGGCCACGGACGGCGCCTCCGGTATCGCCCTCGACCGGCTCGCCTTCTGCCTGCGCCGGCGGGCCGAGCGGGAGACGGAGGTGTACTTCCCGTCGCTGTCGGCACGGACGCTCGTCTACAAGGGCATGCTCACCACCGGCCAGCTCGAGCCGTTCTTCCCCGACCTGTCCGACGAGCGCTTCGCGACCGAGCTCGCCCTGGTGCACTCGCGGTTCTCCACCAACACCTTCCCGAGCTGGCCGCTGGCGCACCCGTACCGTTTGATCGCCCACAACGGCGAGATCAACACCGTCAAGGGCAACCGCAACTGGATGCGGGCCCGCGAGAGCCAGCTCACGTCATCGGTCATCCCCGGCGACCTCGAGCGGATCTTCCCGGTGTGCACCCCGGGCGCGTCCGACTCGGCGTCGTTCGACGAGGTGCTCGAGCTGCTGCACCTCGGCGGCCGGTCGCTACCGCACGCGGTGCTGATGATGATCCCGGAGGCGTGGGAGAACCACGAGTCGATGGACCCTGCCCGGCGGGCCTTCTACGAGTTCCACTCCACGGTCATGGAGCCCTGGGACGGCCCGGCGTGCGTGAGCTTCACCGACGGCACCCTCATCGGGGCGGTCCTCGACCGCAACGGACTGCGTCCGGGCCGGTACTGGGTCACCGACGACGGCCTCGTGGTGCTCGGGTCCGAGTCCGGGGTGCTCGACCTCCCGCCCGAGCGGGTCGTGCGGCGCGGCCGGCTGCAGCCGGGGCGGATGTTCCTCGTCGACACCGCCGCCGGTCGGATCGTCGACGACGACGAGGTGAAGGCGGACCTGGCCGCCGTGCACCCGTACGAGGAGTGGCTGCACGCCGGGATGATCGGGCTCGGTGACCTCCCCGAGCGCGAGCACATCATCCACACCGCGGCCTCGGTGGCCCGGCGCCAGCGCACCTTCGGGTACACCGAGGAGGAGCTGGCCGTGCTGATCGCGCCGATGGCGCGGACCGGTGCCGAGGCGCTGGGGTCGATGGGCACCGACACCCCGATCGCGGTGCTCTCGGAGCGGCCACGCCTGGTCTTCGACTACTTCACGCAGCTGTTCGCCCAGGTCACCAACCCGCCGCTCGACGCCATCCGGGAAGAGCTGGTCACCTCGCTCGCGAGCTCGATCGGCCCCGAGGGCAGCCTGCTCGACGCCACGCCGGCCCACGCGCGCCAGGTCGTGCTGCCGTTCCCGGTGCTCGACAACGACGAGCTGGCCAAGATCGTGCACATCAACGCCGACGGCGACCTGCCCGGGTACTCCACCGTCGTGGTGCGTGGTACGTACGACGTCAGTGGCGGCGAGAGCGCCCTGCGGGGCCGGCTCTCGCAGATCTTCGCGGAGGTGTCGACCGCCATCGCCGGCGGTGCGCGGTTCATCGTGCTCTCCGACCGCGACTCCGACCGCGACAACGCTCCCATCCCGTCACTCCTGCTGACCTCGGCGGTGCACCACCACCTGATCCGCGAGCGGACGCGCACCCAGGTCGGGCTCATCGTCGAGGCCGGCGACGTCCGCGAGGTCCACCACGTGGCGCTCCTCGTCGGCTACGGCGCGGCGGCGATCAACCCCTACCTCGCCATGGAGACCGTCGAGGACCTCGTGCGCAGCGGGGCCATCACCGAGGTCACCGAGGAGAAGGCGGTGGCCAACCTCATCCGGGCGCTCGGCAAGGGCGTGCTCAAGGTGATGTCGAAGATGGGCATCTCCACCGTGGCGTCGTACCGCGGGGCCCAGGTGTTCGAGGCGATCGGCCTCTCGCAGGCGCTCGTCGACGAGTACTTCACCGGCACGGTCAGCCAGCTCGGCGGCGTGGGCCTCGACGTCATCGCGGCCGAGGTGGCCGCCCGGCACGCGATGGCCTACCCGCCCGACGGCATCCGGCAGGCCCATCGCACGCTGCTGGTCGGTGGGGAGTACCGATGGCGTCGGGAGGGGGAGCCGCACCTCTTCGACCCCGACACCGTGTTCCGCCTGCAACACGCCACCCGAGCTCGGCGGTACGACGTGTTCAAGCAGTACACCCGTCGGGTCGACGAGCAGTCGAACCGGCTGATGACGCTGCGCGGGCTCTTCGAGCTCGGCGGCACCGAGGCGCGCGAGCCGGTGCCGCTCGACGAGGTCGAGCCGGTGAGCGCAATCGTCACGCGATTCAACACCGGCGCGATGAGCTACGGGTCGATCAGCCAGGAGGCGCACGAGACCCTCGCGGTGGCGATGAACCGGCTGAAGGCCCGCTCCAACACCGGCGAGGGCGGCGAGGACCCCGAGCGGCTCGTGGACCCGGTGCGCCGCTCGGCGATCAAGCAGGTCGCCTCCGGCCGGTTCGGCGTCACCTCGTTGTACCTCACCCACGCCGACGACATCCAGATCAAGATGGCGCAGGGCGCCAAGCCGGGGGAGGGCGGCCAGCTGCCCGGGCCGAAGGTGTACCCGTGGGTGGCCCGCACCCGGCACTCCACCCCGGGCGTCGGTCTGATCAGCCCCCCGCCGCACCACGACATCTACTCCATCGAGGACCTCGCCCAGCTCATCCACGACCTCAAGAACGCCAACCCGCAGGCGCGCATCCACGTCAAGCTGGTGTCCGAGGTCGGCGTGGGCACGGTCGCCGCCGGGGTGAGCAAGGCGCACGCCGACGTCGTGCTGATCTCCGGTCACGACGGTGGCACCGGGGCCTCGCCGCTCACCTCGCTCAAGCACGCCGGTGGTCCGTGGGAGCTCGGGCTCGCCGAGACCCAGCAGACGCTCGTGCTCAACGGGCTGCGCGACCGGATCGTCGTGCAGGTCGATGGCCAGATCAAGACCGGTCGCGACGTCGTGATCGCCGCGCTGCTCGGTGCCGAGGAGTTCGGGTTCGCCACCGCGCCGCTGGTCGTGTCGGGCTGCATCCTCATGCGGGTCTGTCATCTCGACACCTGCCCGGTCGGCATCGCCACCCAGAACCCCGAGCTGCGCGCCCGGTTCACCGGGGCGCCGGAGTTCGTGGAGACCTTCTTCGAGTACGTCGCCGAGGAGGTGCGCGAGCACCTGGCCGCGCTCGGGTTCCGCAGCATCGAGGAGGCGGTCGGGCAGATCCAGCACCTCGACACCCGCCGGGCGGTCGCCCACTGGAAGGCGTCCGGGCTCGACCTCGCGCCCGTCCTCGCCCGGGTCGAGAGCCCCGACGGGTCCGGCATCCGGCAGCGGATGACGCAGGACCACGGTCTCGAGAAGGCGCTCGACCACCAGCTCATCGCCGCGGCGCGTGACGCGATCGACCACGGCGCGGGGGTGGCGGCCCGGTTCGCCATCCGCAACGTCAACCGCACCGTCGGCACGATGCTCGGACACGAGGTGACCAAGCGTCATCCGAAGGG
>JBOFLR010000490.1:0-5235 GCA_051657965.1 Dermatophilaceae bacterium | reverse complement strand
CCGGGGAAGGCGGGTGTGTAGCCCTCGTCGTAGCGGTAGTAGCCCGTGGCGCCGACCAGCCACCAGGTGGTGATGGTCAGCCGCTCCCCGGTGTCGGTGCGCTCGACCTCGACGGTCCACCGGGCCTCGTCACTCGACCACGAGGCGTGGAGCACTCGGTGTCGGTATCGAAGGTGTGAATCGATCCCGTTCTCCTGCACGGTTTCTCGGAGGTAGTCGAGGATGGCTTCGCCGTCGGCGATGCTGTCGCCGACCCACGGCTTGAACTCGTACCCGAAGGTGTAGAGGTCGGAGTCGGAACGGATGCCGGGGTACCGGAACAGCGACCACGTGCCGCCGAGGTCGGCCTCTCCGTCGAGCACGAGGTAGGCGAGGTCGGGATGCTCGACGGTGAGGTAGCGCGCCATCCCGATGCCCGAGATGCCCGCGCCCACGATGAGCACGTCGACGTGCTCGGGCAGTGCGTCGGGCTGCGGTGCGGATGACGCCGACGGGCTCGGCGCGGCGATCACGGGCGGGATCGCCGGGGATGACGCCGACCGGCTCCCTGGGGACGTCGTGGACACCCTCCGATCCTACGGTTAGGTGTTACCCACGGTCTGCGCCTCCGGTGCCGCCTGCACACGGTCCACCCGCCGTCCGAGCCTCGCGTCGTTATCGGAGATCACGCCGCATAGAGCGGCCGCGCGTCGGCGAGAACCTTCTCGCCGAGGTACGTGTTGATCGCCGTGCGCGCGACCAGGTCGACCGGACGGCCGAGGAGCGTGGCGAGCTCGTCCTCGAGGTCGAAGAGTCTGAAGCCCAGGCGTGCACCGGGCTTGAGGACGTAGAGCAGGTCGACATCGCTGTCCAGTCGGTGCTCGCCACGAGCGAAGGATCCGAAGACCTCCAACGACGCGACGCCGTAGCGCTCGCACACCTCGCGCAAGCGCTCCGGGTCGACGTCCAGCGCCACCATGGCTCGATGCTATCGGAGGGGAGCTACCAGCGAACCCGGCAGCGGAGGTGACCCGGACCGCGGCACGGTGCATCTCTGACGATCTCGTCACGGCCCCACCCGACGATCGGCAGGCGTTCCGGGCCCAGGCGGCTCGGCGCTGGACTCCCCGGTCGGAGATCGGCATCCGAGCCGCCTGCGGCTGGGTTCAGAGTGGTTGGATCACCAGCGCGTCCTCGAGCAGGAGGGGGAGCAGGACCCGGCCACGACAGCGGTCGACGCCGAGGTCGGCGGCTGTCCGGCCGGTCAGCAGGGTCTCCGCCGCACCCTGGCGCGGAACCCTGACCGTGGTGCTCGCCCCGAAGCTCGACACGAGGAACGACCCGTCGCCGAGCACCTCCAGCCCGTCGAGCTGCCCGACCGGTGTGCGGCGCACCGTGCGTCGCTCCCCGTCGGCGATCGTGTACACCTCGTTGCTGGTGTCCCCCAGCGAGACGGCGAGCAGGCGGCCACTCCGGTCCACGGTGAGCCCGTTCGGCGAGTCGAGGTACGGCCCGGCGGCCACCGTCGACAGCCGGCCACGAGCGTCGACGCGGTAGATCGCGTCGCCGTCGCCCGCCTCGAACCCGGTGCCGTCGGCGTTCGGCACGAGCGCCGAGTCCGAGACGACCACGCCGCCGCCCGGCCACCGGGCGACATCGTTGAGGAAGACCGCGCCGGGCACCTCGACCGTGCGGATCGGCGCACCGGTCCGGCGGTCGAACTCCCGCACCACGTCGATGTCGGCCACGAAGATGCTGCGGCCGGACAGCGCCAGGCCCTTCGGCGCGTTCAGGGCGACACCTCCTCTGCCCAGCCCGATCCACGCCCGGTCGAGCAACCTGCCGTCGGGGGCGACTCGGCCGACGAAGCCGTTCCGGTCCTTGGCGGTGGCCGCAGCCGGCACCTCCCCGCCGATGTTCGAGACCAGGTAGGTGTCGGTGAGCGGGTCGTGGACGACCGACTCCGGCGAGTCGAGGCCGCGCACCGTCACGGATGACGCAGTGCCGGCCGGACCAGCCGGCGCAGCCGTGGCGACGGCCGGGGCGACACCGAGTGCCACGCCGACGACGGACGTCGCCAGAAGGCGAATAGTGCTGTGAGACATGAGATCTCCTCGACAGGGACAATGACGGTCAGGTCATCGTGCGCCGGCGTGAGCGAGCGAACCAGGTCGTGGCGGGTCGTGCCCCAGGGATCGTGGTACTCCCAGGACCAGGACGGTGGCGGGCCCGGTACGCGAGAATGCCGGGGTGGACCGGTCTCGTGCGCTCGCCGAGTTCCTGCGCTCGAGACGTGAGCGTCTGGAGCCGGGAGACGTCGGCCTGCCCGACTCGCCCCGACGCCGCACCCCGGGGCTGCGGCGCGGGACGTCGCCTGGCTCGCCGACGTGAGCGTCGAGTACTACACCCGGCTGGAGCAGGGCCGGAAGCTACATCCGTCGACCCAGGTCGTCGACGCGTTGTCCCGCGCGCTCCGCCTGGATGTCGACGAACGTCGCTACCTCGCGACGCTGGCGACACCGGAGGGTGCCGATCCGGTTCCGTCGGAGGAATCGGACGCGACCGACGTGCGTCGTGGCGTCCGACAGCTGCTCGGGCACCTCGACCACCTGCCCTGCGTGGTACTCACCCGCTACTTCGACGTCGTCGCGTGGAACCGGCTGTACGCGGCGCTGATCGTCGACCTCGGGTCGCTACCGCGGTGCGAGCGGAACCTGCTGCGGCTCCTGGTGTCGGACCCGGCGGTGCAGGAGCGCTACGTCAACCTCGACGAGATGGTCCGGTACTCGGTGGCGCAGCTACGCGCAGCGGCAGTGCTCGATCCCGACTCGCCCAGCCTCTCTGCCCTGGTGGCCGAGCTCTCGGCACGGAGCCAGCTGTTCCGTACGGCATGGGCCAGCCAGGACGTGGCAGCAAAGCGATACGGCCGCAAGGTGGTTCGTCATCCGGATGTCGGTTCCGTGAGCCTCGACTACGAGGTGATGCCGGTCGACGACGTCGGCGACCAGGTGCTCGTCATCCACACGCCGGAGCCGGGCAGCCCGTCGGCTGCGGCGCTGGAGTTCCTCGCCGTGATCGCCGGCGAGAACGACCTCGCCGGAGGTCGGCCGTAGCGCTCGAGCCGCGAGGGCGTCGCGGGACGGCGCGTCCGCCGGCTCTCGCGCCATCGTCGTGGCGGCGCAGATACTCGCGCCGGACGGGCACGCATCCATGTTCCGACATACCGATCGGTGGATCGAGGTTGAGATGACGGGTCGGTACTTGTTGAGCTAGCCGGCGGAAGCTAGACCAGCAGCAGCAATTGCACGTCCGAACTGAGCACTGCGAATATCAGTACCGCGGAAATGGTAACCTGACCAGACGCGACCATCTATATTCTCCTGGGTCATCTGCAGCCAGTTGCTGTAGACCCGCGTGATTCCATCGTAGGTAACAGACACTGGTGCGGATGTTTTTGTTCCGAAGAGCACGTTCAACAGTACCTCCGCTGTTCCCGCGTATGTGCAATGACCCGATGGGTAATCCGGCGTCGTCGGCGTGCTAGTGAATGTCGGCAGGAATTCGGGCGAGTACGGCGTTAGCGGGTTGTCGTCCTCATAGCGTAGGGCCGTTACTGGCCGCCAGCGCAGGTAGCGATACTTCCATGCGTAGGTTGCGATGTAGCTATCGGTGGTCGTCGCGTAGTAGGTGGCTACGCGAGCGACTGTTTCCTCAACGGAGTTCGCTGATTCAGCGATCAAAGCCCGAAGAACTGGGAAGTACAGGTCATGAGAAGGGCCCGTCCAGAACGAGGCGACGTCAGTCTGTTCTTGTGTACGTGAACTGGAATTGAGCGCCCCGACCTCCAGAACTTCCTCGAGGTCGGCGATCATCTCCCGTGATTCGAGCGCTGGTGGCCGTGGTGGAACCACGCGGTCAACGAGATCGTCGATGATGTACGTGCGTACGCCGCCGAGTGCGGAGAGGGACGCCGGCAAGAATTTCGTGGGTGTTGGCTGCCAAACACCAGGTGCAGGTTCTGGCGTTGGGAAGGTCTGCTCGAAGGTTTCCTCGGTCCATCCGTCACCTTCGCGTTCCGCGATCTTGGACGTCGCGCTGGCCGCACCGAGCTGGATGCCGGTTGTCTTCGGTCTACCTTCTGGGAGCTCGCCAAGCGTCTTGGATCGCTGGGCATCGAGCGTGGCAATAGCTACCGGGTTGCCGTCGAGTAGCGTCGTAAGCGCATCGCTCACCGCGGTTGCCAGTGACGCAATGACACAGACAAGTCGGCTGGACTCGTCGAAACCCGGAGGAATCTGGGCGACGGCGTTCGCCGCCGCACCCCAAGACAATGCCCAATCTCGGTCAGCACCAGCGGTCGCGGCCTGAGTAGCGTCAAGCCATTCGAGCAGCACTGGAGGGGTGGACTTGGCCGAGCTGATCGGTGACACGGTACTAAAAGCACTCCTGGCGTACGCCGTATCAGAGAGTGCAACGGCCAAAGACGCGCCGGCGCCCGCGCCGAGCACTGAGCGCCTGCTAACGTGAGTGAGTGTTCGTGAATTTCCCATGTGATACGTCTATCATGCGATTGTGAGATTCTGCTGAACATAGCTTGTCGCACGCCGGTGACTGGCCCGTGCCACATGACCCGGTTCGCTGGCACGGCTGACGTTTGGGCTGGCCGGGGACGTGTGGTCGGTTGGGTCGGCGTGGAGCACGCGTCGTTGCGGACGGGCCGCGACCGCGTGCTTCGAGGGCAACAAGGCCGGGCTGGGCTTCATCGTCGGCTTCCGCACCGTCCGCATCACCGGCCACGATCACCTCGCCACCGACCCCATCACCCAGCTCGCTCAGAACATCCTCGACTCACTGAACCTGTCGCCCGAGTGACGTACGCCGCCGGGACGAGTCAGGGCTTGGGCGGCCGTAGCGGCGCGGGGCCGACTCGCCCGAAACCGCCGCTCGACCATGTGCAAGCACGCCGATCCACCGGATGGCGCCAGTCAGCGGCCGAACCGCTTCTGGGCGGCCTGCTTCGTGACGCCCAGGGCCATGCCGATGCTCAGCCAGGAGTCGCCGGCCGCGCGGGCCGCACGGACGGCGTCGCGGAGCTCGCGATCGGCGCGAGCGACACCGTCGCGAGCCGCGATGATCCGCCGGAAGTGCACCGCGTCGCGCGCGGTGACCGTCCCGGGGTCCAGCTCGTCGAGCATCTTCTCGATGTCGGTGGTGTTCGTGATTGCCATCTGGGTCAACTCACGTCAAGAAGTCGTA
>JBOFLR010000489.1:0-5351 GCA_051657965.1 Dermatophilaceae bacterium | reverse complement strand
CCGCTCAGGTGAGGTGGGCGCGGAGGAAGGTGTCGATGCGGCGCCACGCGTCGCGTGCCGACTCCGGCTCGGGCCCGGCACGCGTCACCAAGCGACTCACCGGGGCAGCCCACCACGGCGCGTTGTCGGTGTCGTTCAGGAAGGAGTGCCCCGCGTGCGGGTACTCCACGACGTCATGCGGTACACCGTTCTCGCGCAGGGTGATTCGTAGCCGCTCTGCCGAACCTCGAAGCGACCGGTCCCGCGCGCCGTACGACGCGACCACCGGACAGGCGCCCTCGAGGGCGGTCAGGTCACGCGGCAGCATCCCGTAGTTGACCGATGACGCGTCCCAGCCGGGGCGGCCGGCGAGCGCCAGGGCGAAGCCGCCACCGAGGCAGAACCCGATGACGCCGACCCGACCGGAGCATCGCGGGTCGTCGATCAGCTGACGGCGAGCCGCGTCGAGGTCGTCGAACGCCGGCCCGCTACCCCGCCGTAGTGCGGCGAACGTCGCTGCCAGACAGGCCAGCCGGCGTCCGCGTGAGAGCAGGTCGGGTGCGAGCACGAGATACCCGAGCGAGGCGAGGCGCTGCGCCGACCTCACCATGACCTCGTCGAGGCCGAACGCCTCGTGCACGAGCACCAGCCCGGGCCACGGCCCACCGCCACGCGGCACCGCCAGGTGCGCCCGCAGGTCGCCGACCCGAGCAGCGTTCTCGGTCATCGACTCTCTCCTCCCGCCCGCGGGGTGACGATCCAGTCGCGGGTGCCGGCGAGCTCGCGCACGTGCGCGACCCGGGCGACCGTGTTGCGCCACTCGCCGTAGGCGAGGAAGCCGACCACGAGGTACCCGAGAAACCAGAACGGATGCCGCCGCATCTCCGGGGTCGCGTTCCACCAGCCGAACACCGCCTGGGCCGGCGCCGTCGTGAGCGAGACGAGCAGCAGCAGGGTCAAGGGCAGGCTGAGCGACATCCTCGACCACGACCCGCCGGCTCGCCAGAGCGCATACGCCACGAGGGCGAGCGAGAGCTGGCTCATCCACGGCGTCACCTCACGCCACCGCAGCAGGAACGCCATCCCCATCCGCTGCCGCCGGCTGAGCGAGAAGCGGTTGCCGATGTCGCCGCCGTACGCGCGGGCCACCTGGAACCAGCCCTGCGACCAGCGCAGCCGCTGCCACCACAACGCGGCCAGGCGGGTGGGCGCGAGCTCACCGGAGTGCAGCGCCGGATCGTGGGCGATGCGCCCGCCTCCGCCGACCACCCGGATGCTGGCGTCGATGTCCTCGGTGAGCATCGAGGACCGCATCCGGGTGCGGCGCAGCACCGACGTGCGCCAGTAGCCGTTCGACCCGCCGAATACGGCGAAGCCGTGCAGCCGCGAGCGCCCCGGGTGCGAGACGCCGTAGATGCACTCGAATTCCACGGCCACCATCCGGGAGATCAGCGACACCCCGCCGTTGCGCACGAGGCAGCGGCCCTGGACGACATCGTGTCCGGCGGCGATCCACCGCCAGGCCCGGCTGAATGCGTCGGGAGCCGGGTGGTGGTCGGCGTCGAAGATGCCGACGATCTCGCCGGTGACGACCGCGAGGGCGGCGTTGACGTTCTGCGCCTTGGAGACGCTGCCCGCCACCGGCACGAGCCGCAGCCTCGGGTCACGCACCGCCATCTCCTCGAGCACGTCCTCGACCGGCAGCCGCCGCGGGCGGTTGTACGCCAGCACCAGCTCGAGGTCGGGGTAGTCGGTGGCCAGGACGGCGCGGATCGTCTCGACGATCGTCGCCGACTCGTTGGGCAGGTAGGCCGCCACGACGGCGCTGGCCCGCGGCGGCGGCCCGGCCGGCGGTGGCGGCGGCAGGCTCCGCCGCAGCGAGGCGAGGCCCTCGGCCCAGACCGACGCGGTGGTCACCGCGAGCACCACCACGACCACGACATACAGCGCGGCGGCGGTCGCCGGCCCGTACGGACCGGCGAGCACGAGGGCCGCGAAGGGCAGGACGACGCCGAGCACCACGGTCATCATCAGCTGGGCGAGCGCCACCAACGACCGTGCGACGCGCCGGCGACGGCGCGCCGGCGCGGTCAGACCGGCCCGCCAGGCGTACGCCCGCAGGTCCAGCTCACCCTCGGCCGCCTGAGCGGCCACCCGGGCGTTCGACAGCACGTCCACGTCGGAGTCGCCGGAGTCGCCGGAGTCGCCGGAGTCGCCGGAGTCGCCTGCCCTGGCCCAGCCGACCACCGGGGTCACCAGCACCTGCTCGCCACCGACCGTCAGCTCCTCGTCGGCGACCTGCGCGCAGAGCGCGTCGAGCCGGTGCTGGGCCCAGACGTCGTCGCGGTCGACGAGCAGCATCAGCGTCCCTCCGGCAGCGTCCGGGCTGACCAGGTCGCGAGACGACGCGTGCTCGGTCACGATTCGCGTGACCGACGCCATCACCGCCTCCACCCCGGCGGTGCCGAAGCGGCGGCGCAGCTGGTCGCGCTCGGCGATATCGACCACGGCGAGGACCGGGAACGGGGCGGTGGCCGGGCCGACCGAGCGCGACCGCCTCGTCTCACGCCGCAGCACGTGCAGCAGGTCGTCGTAGGGCACCGGATCGCGGACGCCGCGGGAGGAGCGGTCGTCGGTGTCGCCGATCGCCCGCAGGACCCGCCGGGCGACCCACTCGGCATGGCGGCTGGTGGCGATCGGGTCCTTGCCGTCACCCGAGAAGGACGGGACGGCGAGCACCGGGAGCCGCGGCAGGCCGAGCGCCGCGATCTGCCGGGCCAACCGGTGCGCCGGCGCAGCATCCCCGTCGGCGAACCAGACCACGGCGTCGGCCACCCGGTCACGCACCACCTCGGCGACCCGTGACGTCAACCGGTCAGGCGCGGTCGCGGACTCGCGCACGACGACCGCGTCGACACCGGCGTCCTCGAGCCGGTCGACGACAGCCCCGTGGGGTCCGCGAGCGACGAGCACGACGGTGCGCGAGCGACGAGCGGCAGTCCCGGGCCCGGTCGGTTTCGCGGCTGGTCTCTCGGATGCAGCGGTCGTCTCCGATGCAGCGGTCGTCGTGGATGCCGCACGCGTCTCGGACACCGGCGGCGCCATCAGGTCGTCGTGGATCATCCAACTCCTCGAGGTGCTCCTCGGACGGGTGCCGAACGCATCACGACCGGCACGACAGCCGTGGCAGACCGGACACCGACGAGATCGATGGCGATGCCCAGCGGCCGGCATCCCCGGCGACCGTGCGGACTGCTCCCATTCCAACGCACGACCGAGCCGGACGGCGAGCCCACGAGGTATGCAGAACGTAAAAGATCGACGGCGAAGGTCAAGCGTCGGCCCACCTAGGTAAAAACCTCGTGTCCATCCGGTCTGTGGGGTTGCACGGATGCGGCACCGACCTGGTAGTCAGGGACCTCACGGCGACGGACGACGGCCCGTCGCGTGTTCTCGCCGGATCCAGGCGGAGCGGGACGACGGCGTCCCGCGCAGGGGAAGCAGGACGACGGCGTCCTGCGCAGGGGAAGCACGATGCAGCACCGACCACACGCCGCACCCACCGCGCGGTGTCCGTCCACGACCCCGTCCGATGCCGAGCCGCAGCACACCCGTTCCCGACGCCTGTGCCGGACATGCCTCGATCGAGGATGCCGACGCACCAGATCCAGCGAGGACGCTCATGACAGACGCGATCACACACATCCAGGATCTTTGCGAGGCAATCGTTTTCGGCCAACCGTGGCTTGCCTTCGGCGGCCTCGGGCTGGTCGTCGGACTGGTCGTCGCCATCCGGGTGCTCCCCGGCATCCGGGTCTGAGCGGGAACTCGACGATGACCTTCGGACCTGCGTACTTCGCGTACTCCGTCGCCATGCTCGCCCTGCTCACCGGCCTGCTCGTCAACCACCTGACCTACGCGGCGAAGCTGACCAACTTCGCCCTCTGCTTCACCTTCATGTGGTGCCACCTGGCGCTCAAGGCGGTGGCCAGCCTCGCGGCCCGGCGGCACGTGGCCGACCCGGCGGTCGACCTGTCGCTGCTGCGCGTCGACGTCGTGGTCCCGGTGTACAACGAGGACCCGGCGCTGCTCGCGGCGGGCCTCAGGAGCATCGCCGCGCAGGACCGGCTCCCACGCACCGTGTGGGTCGTCGACGACGGCTCCCGCCGCGACGACCGGCCCTTCCCGGTGCTCGACACCGACGAGGTGCGCCCCGCGGTCGCCGAGCTGAAGGCCGCCGGTGTGACCGTGAACCAGCACCGCCAGCCCAACCAGGGCAAGCGGCACGCCCAGGCGCACGCATACTCCCGGTCCGACGCCGACGTGTTCGTGACCGTCGACTCCGACACCGTGCTCCGCCACGACGCCATCGACCGGATCCTCGTGCCGTTCTGCCGGCCCGAGGTCATGAGCGTCGCCGGCACCGCCTACGGCCAGAACCAGGCACAGTCGCTGCTCACCAGGATCATCGAGGTGGGGTTCGTCATGTCCTTCATCCACGGCCGCATGGCCGAGGGCGCGTTCGGCTCGGTCCGGGTGAACTGCGGCATCCTCGCGGCGTACCGCGGCGAGGTGCCGCGCCGCAACCTCGACCGCTTCCTCGGCCAGCAGTTCCTCTCCCGGCCGGTCCGTGCCGGGGACGACCGCGTCATGACCCTGTTCGCCAAGGAGCTCGGGCGGTGCGAGTTCCAGCCCGAGGCGGTGGCGTACTCGGCCCTCCCGTCCCGGATGTCGCACCTGGTGCGCCAACGACTGCGGTGGTGCCGCTCGTTCTGCTGGGGGACGCTGTGGCTGCTGCGACGGCCGGTGACGAGCGCCGACTTCTGGTTCACCGCCACCCAGGTGCTCGCCCTGGTGATGTACGGGATCTCGATGACGGCCGCGGTGCTCGGCGCGGCGATCGGCGCGATCAGCATGAGTCTGCTGACCTCGAGCCTGCTCACGGCCGCCGGCATCGCACTGGCCTCGCACTTCCGCTACGTGCTCCTCGCCCGGCTCGACGAACCGCTGAGCGCGCGGCTGCTGGTGTGGTGGTTCAGCCCGCTCGCGAGCGTGCTCAGCCTGCTCGTGCTGCTGCCGCTGTACTACGTCGCCGTCGCCCGCCCGCGGCCACAGCGCACCTGGGGCACCCGCGCACAGGTCGAGGTCGGCCTCTACCCCGGTGGCGCGCAGCCGGAGCGCGCGGCGTCGCCGGCGCGGGTGGCATCGTGACGGTCGTCGACCTGGTGCCGCGGCGGGCGGGTGGGGGTGGGGATGCCGGGGATGCCGTGCGGGGGTTCCGCCCGGACATCGAGGCCCTCCGCGCGCTCGCGGTGGTCCTGGTCGTGGCCAACCACGCCGACATCCCCGGCCTCCCCGGCGGCTACATCGGC
>JBOFLR010000488.1:0-1634 GCA_051657965.1 Dermatophilaceae bacterium | reverse complement strand
AGAGGGTCCGCGCTGTCCGGCGTGGGGTGAGTGACGGGGCTCGAACCCGCGGCCCTCGCGACCACAACGCGATGCTCTACCAGCTGAGCTACACCCACCATGACGAGCGCCCGCCGTACTCGTCGGGGAGTGACGACACGGCGCCCGTGGCGGCGACCATCGTACCCGTTAGCCGGGGGTGGTCCCGACCGCGTTCTCGGGCCCGGGCTCGCCCACCGGCTCGGGCACCGTCCCGGCCTCGACATGACCGACCACATGACGCGCGGCCAGCGCTCGCAGGTCCTCGGACGCCGGGCCCGGCGGCGGCACGAACACCGCCTCTCGGTAGTACCGCAGCTCGGCGATCGACTCGCGGATGTCGGCCAGCGCCCGGTGCCCACCGGTCTTGGCCGGGGCGGCGAAGTACGCGCGCGGGTACCACCGGCGGGCGAGCTCCTTGATCGACGAGACGTCGACGATGCGGTAGTGCAGGTGCGACTCCAGGCCCGGCATGTCGCGCGCGAGGAACGCCCGGTCGGTGGCCACGGTGTTGCCCCCGAGCGGCGCTCGCCCCGCCTCCGGCACCCACTCCCGCACGTACCCGAGCACCCGTTCCTCGGCGTCGGCCACCGTAATGCCCTCGGCGAGTACGTCGAGCAGCCCGGAGGTGGTGTGCATCTGCCGCACGAAGTCACCCATCTGCGTGAGCGCCTCGTCGGGCGGCCGGATGACGACGTCGACCCCGTCGCCGAGCACCGTGAGGTCGAAGTCGGTGACCAGTGCAGCCACCTCGACGAGCGCGTCATCCTGAAGCGACAGCCCGGTCATCTCGCAGTCGATCCAGACGATGCGGTCGCTGAGCGCGCGGTCGGTCGACGTCATCCGGCCATCGTAGGCCGACCCGCCAGGTGCCCGTGGGCCCCCGGCTCGAAGAGCCGGACCCAGCCGGTCGAGAGCCAGCACGAGCCCACCGGTTGACGACTGCGCCGGACCACCAGATCGTGACCGCACCCGCTGCCGGATGACGACCGCGCCGGACCGTTGGATCGTGACCGCACCGGCTGCGGGATGACGGCTAAGGTCACCTGCCATGACCGGCGACCTCCTCGCGGCCCCGGGCGGCACCAGGCGTGATCCCACCACCCGCCGGGCCCTGCGCGGCTGGCTGCTCACCGGCGTCGCCGGAGTCGGGTTCCTGCTCGCCGCGCTGGTGGTCGCGACCTACCTCGGTGCCGCGTTCGGGCTGCAGACGGTGTTGCTCGCGCTGGCCGCCTCGGCCGTGCCGCTCGGTATCGTCATCCCGGCGTTCCTCTGGCTCGACCGGTTCGAGTCCGAGCCCACCCGGTACCTCGTCACGTCGTTCCTCTGGGGCGCGCTCGTCGCGACCCTCGTCGCCGCGCTCTTCAACACCAGCGCGATCGCCGTGCTCGAGACCGTCTCCGACCCCGACGCTGCGCTCGCCACCACCGCGGTCCTCGTGGCGCCCGTCGTCGAGGAGGCGCTCAAGGGCGTCGCCGTGTTCTTCGTGTGGTGGTTCCGGCGACGTGAGTTCGACGGCATCACCGACGGCATGGTCTACGCCGGGGTGTGCGCGGCCGGGTTCGCCTTCACCGAGAACATCCAGTACCTCGCGCAGGCCTACACCGACGGCGGCC
>JBOFLR010000487.1:0-5154 GCA_051657965.1 Dermatophilaceae bacterium | reverse complement strand
CCTGAGCGTCGTCTCGACCGCGCGAAACCGGTGCCCTGACACCGGTTTCGCGCACCGAGCCACGATGACGGTCACCCACCGGTCAGGGGGGTCGGCGGCCTGCCGGACACCGCGGGTCCACCGTCCCGAGCCGCTCCGGCTCCGGCGTCAGTCGAACCGCAGCATCGGACCTCGGCCCGGCTCCAGCCCCAGCGCCTCGAGCCGGGCGGCCACGACGTTCTCGGGCAGCTCGAGCGACTCGGCGAGCTCCTCGACGGTGAGCCCCAGCTCGACCCCGTCACGCAGCTCGTCATCGTCCTCGGCGGTCGACCCGGCCGGGCCGGATGCCGCCGAGCCCACTAGACCGGACGCCGCCGAACCCACCAGCCCAGATGCGGCCGAGCCCACCAGCCCAGATGCGGCCGAGCCCGCCGGCCCGGATACCGCGAGGTCTGAACCGGTCGACGACTCCGACGCGGGCGCCGACGCCACCTGGGCCGGCGCCTCCCCGGTCGGGCCAGGTCGGGCCTCCCCCTCGCCCGTCGCCGCCGGGCGGGCCGCCGCGAGGACCGTCCCGGATGCCCGCGCCGCGCCCCCCAACCCTCGCGCCGCCGGCTCGGCGACCGGGAGCGGCGGTGGCGCCGCGTCGTCGAGGCGGGCCAGCGCGGCGAGCACCATCTCGCGGTCGGCCGTGGGCCAGAACGGCGGCAGCGACCTCTGGAGGAACCCCGCGTAGCGCGCCGTCATCATCCGCGAGTCGAGGAACGCGACCACGCCACGGTCGTCGGCCCGCCGCACCAGCCGGCCGGCGCCCTGGGCGAGCCGCAACGCCGCGTGCGTCGCCGACACCGCCATGAACCCGTTGCCGCCCATCCGACCGATCGCCTGCGAGCGTGCCGAGGCCAGCGGGTCGTCGGGGCGCGGGAACGGGATCCGGTCGATGACGACCAGCTGGCAGGACGACCCCGGGACGTCGACCCCCTGCCACAGCGAGAGCGTCCCGAACAGGCACACTCGTGGATCGCGCGCGAACTGCCGCACCAGCGTGGCGATCTGGTCCTCGCCCTGGCACAGGAAAGCGATCCCGCCGGCCGACTCCGCGAACCGCTCGCGCATCGCCTCGGTGGCCTCGCGCGCCGCCCGCATCGACGAGAACAGGCCGAGTGCACGCCCACCGGCGGCGCGGACGAGCGCCTCCAGCTCGTCGAGCAGCTGCGCCGACAGCCCGTCGCGACCGGGCGGCGGGAGATGCTGCGCCACGTACGCCACGGCCTGTCTCGGATAGTCGAACGGGCTGCCGACGTCGAGCCCACGCCACGCCGGGGCGCCCTCTCCCCGGAGCCCGATGGTGCCCGCGATGGCGTCGAACGTGCCGCCGAGCTCCAGTGTGGCGGACGTGAGCACGACGGTGCGCTCGGCGAAGACCTTCTCGCGCACCAGCGTCGCCACGCTCATCGGCGCCACGCGCAGCACCGGCCCCCGGCGCGGGTCGGCGGTCACCCATGCGACGTCCAGCTCGCGCTCCTCGAGCACGCGGGACGCCACGTCGAAGACCTCGTCGGCCGCCGCCCGAGCGACCTGGCGGCCGGCATCGGCATCCTCACCCTGGGCCGGCCTCAGCTCGGACTGCACCGACCGCGCGGTGTCGCGCACCCGGCCGAGGGCGAGCGACACCGCATCGGGGAGCGACGTCATCCGGCCCTCGGGTACACCGGCCAGCGCCGATTCGAGCAGGTCGGCGGCCTCGTCGAGCGTGGATGACGCATCGGCCAGTTTGGCCGAGCGCCGCGCGGCGGCCCGCACCAGCCCGGGGGTGAGGTCGTCGGTGATGGTGGCGGTGACCCGGTCGACGAGCTCGTGCGCCTCGTCGACGACGAGGAGGTCGTGCGCGGGAAGCAGCTGTCGGCCCTCGAAGGCGTCGATCGCCATGAACGAGTGGTTCGTCACGACGACGTCGACGTCGTGCGCCGCCTCCCGGGAGCGTTCGACGAAGCAGTCGGCGGCCAGCGGGCAGCGCGCCGCGCCGAGGCATTCTTCGGCGCTCACCGATACCTGTCGCCAGGCGCGCTCCGACACCCCCGGCACGAGCTCGTCGCGGTCGCCGCTCTCGGTGGCCTGGGCCCACTCCCGCAGCCGCACCACCTCGGCGCCGAGTCGCGACGCCGCCCGGTCGACCTCCCCGACCGTGAGGAGGGAGTCGGAGTCGGGGTCGTCGGGAAAACCCCCGGCGAGCTTGTGGGCGCACAGGTAGTTACGTCGGCCCTTGACCAGCGCGTACGACGGCCGCCGGCCGAGCAGCGGCGCCACCGCGTCGGCGAGCCGCGGCATGTCTCGGTCGACGACCTGGGCCTGCAGGGCGAGCGTCGCGGTCGCGACCACGGCGGGCGACCCCGTGTCGAATGCGTGGAGCACGGCGGGGACGAGGTACGCGAGCGACTTGCCGGTGCCGGTGCCGGCCTGGGCGAGCAGGTGCTCGCCCTTCTCGACGGCCGAGGCGACCGCTCGCGCCATCTCGACCTGCCCGCCTCGCTCGTTTCCCCCGACTCCCTCGACCGCGGCCGCGAGGAGGTCGTCGACGGTGGGCACCAGAGCAGCGTAGGCCGTGCGCGCTGGGCCCACTCGCCGCGATCCACAGACCCGCCGGACCCGCCGCGACCCTAGACTCGGCGGATGGACTCCGTGCGACTGCTCCGCATCCTCGCCACCGTCCTCATGGGGGTGGCCATCGGCCAGGCCGGGTTCGGCTCCGGCCTCATCGCCACGCTCGTCGACCCGCCGGAGAGCGAGGCGCTGGAGACGGCGCACTCCGTCGTCGCCTACCTCGTGCTCGCCACCACGGTGGTCTGCGTGGTGGCCTCCGAGCGCTACCGGCGTGCGGGCGGCCCGGCATGGCCGCTGTGGTTCGCCGTGTCCCTGCTCGGTGGCGCGGTCCTCCAGGTCACCCTCGGCTCGCTCGGAGTCGTCGGGGCGCACGTGTTCGTGGGTGTGCTCCTGCTGTGCGCCGTGACGACGTACTGCTCGTACCTGTGGCGGCACCAGCCGGCGGCGGCGGTCAGCCCCGGCCGTCGGTGACGAGCGGGCCACCGTCGACCCGCCGCACCATCGTCACGTCGTCCCGGTCGTCGCCGGGCCCGACCCGGATGGCGCGCGGGATCCGCCCCACCTCGCGGTACCCCAGCCTGGCGTAGAACGCCGAAACCCCTGTGCCGCTGCGGTATCCGAGCTGCAGCAGCTCGATGCCGTCGTCGCGGGCGATGCGGTGCATGCCGGCCATGAGCAGGGTCCCCAGATGACGGCCTCGACGCTCGGGGTCGGTCATCACCCCGTAGAGCCACCGGCCGTGGCCGAGGAGCGGGTTGCGGACTCGGGCCGACCAGGCACACCCGGCCACGGTGCCGTGCGGCATCACGAGCAGCCCCGCGACGGCGTCCCCCTCGGCCATCTGGCGCTCGTACGCCGCCAGCGCGTCGTCGACCAGCTCGCGCGCCGCTCCGGGGAGGAAGCCGACGGCGCCGCCGGCCTCGTTGACCCGGCACCACAGGTCGAGCACCTGCGCGCGCTCGTCATCCGTGAACGTCGTGCGTCTCACGAGCCGCGGCGCCTCGAACAGCCGCGACGGGGGCTCGCCCTCGGGGTCGTCCGGATGCCGTGTGGTCCCGATGTCGACCAGCCCGGCCGACTCCGAGGTGCGGATGGACGGCGCGTGACCGGGCCGGATGACGGCACGCACCCGCCGCCCGGGCAGCCACTCGGTGGCGTGGGCGACCGCGGCTCGGGCTGCCTCCCGTCCGAGCCCGCGGCCGTGCACGGAGGAGTCGAAGCGGTACCCAAGGTTGAGCACGTCGTCGTCGACGACCCGGACGCCCGCCATCCCGACGGGTTGTCCGGTGCTGCGGCACACTGCGGTCCAGTAGCCGAAACCGTGTTGAGCCCAGTGTCGCCGCACCTCGGCCAGGAAGCTGCGAGCAGCGTCGGCGGTCAGCCGGGAGTGCGGTGCGTGGAGGTAGAGCGACGGATCCGTGTGCCAGCCGATCCACGCGTCCTCATCGTTCGGGGTCGGTGACCGGAGCTCGAGACGGTCGGTGAGCACGACGGGCGGGGGCATGGCCTCACGGTAGAGGCGGCAGCAGACAGCGAGGCGGCCTGGGCCTCTCGGCATCGCCCGTCGCCGGTCGACATGAAATATCAGGCACGCACCCTTGTGCCGTGAACCGTTCTCGGCCACTCTTGCTCACCGCACACGGCGTCCGGGCCAGTGTCACTGTCGACTGCGAGGAGCCAGCTCACCATGGCCAGATGCCGGCGATGCCTGGTATTCGCTGTCCTCCTCGCCCTCCTCCTGGGCCTGCTCGTCCTGCCGATCTCGAAGGGACGGATCGACGACGGGCTCGCCGCCGACGCACGGACCACCCTCTCGCGTGCGGGCGTCGGCGGTGTGGAGGCGGCCAGCGACTGGGGGCGCGTCACGCTGCGCGGGCCTGCCGAGTCCTCGGCTCCGGCCCTCGCTGCGGCCGAGGACATGAAGCACCGCTCGGCCGCCCAGGACGTGCGCTACGTGGCGATCGACACGAACGACGCGCTACCACCGGAGGCAGGTGCCGACCGCGACGTCGATATCGACATCGTGGTCGCCGCTGCCGGCACCACGCCGCGGGTCCGCCTGGCCGGCACGGTCCCGAGCGAGGCCGACCGCAGGGTGCTCGGCGACGCCGCCGGTGCGGCGTACGGCGCGGGCCAGGTGGACGACCAGCTCACGGTGACCGGCGCCGCGGATGCCGCGACTCCCGTCGTGTCGCGACTCGCCGGGCTGATGTCCGCGCTCGAACCCGACGTCTCGACCGCCACGATCGGTCTCGACCAGTCCGGTCTCCGCGTGTCCGGGACCAGCACCACCACGGAAGCGGCCGGACGGGCCAACGCCGCGGTCGAGGCGACAGCACGTGACGACCCACCGTTCGACGTGAAGGGCACCGTCGAAGGCCCCGACGCGCCATCGACACCCGACCCCGCAGTGGTCCAGCGCGACATCGATGCGGCGGTGCGAGCCCAGGGCATCGTCTTCGCCACCAGCTCGAACCAGCTGACGCCGGCGGCCGTCCGTACGGTCGACCGGGTCGCTGCCATCCTCACGGCAGCGCCCACCACCAGGGTCGCGATCACCGGCTTCACCGACAG
>JBOFLR010000486.1:0-7461 GCA_051657965.1 Dermatophilaceae bacterium | reverse complement strand
TACGACACACCCCGGCCGGCACGCCGGTGACGGTGCGCGCCGGGCCGACCGAGGACGGCGTGCGGATCGAGGTCGCCGACGCCGGGCCCGGCATCCCGGCCGAGCACCTCCCGCACCTGTTCGACCGCTTCTACCGGGTCGACCCGGCTCGCAGCTCGGTGCGCGGGGGCAGCGGTCTCGGTCTGGCGATCGTCGACGCGATCGCGCGCGCTCACGGCGGCGGGGTGGCGGTGTGGTCGGCGGAGGGCCGCGGCACCGTCTTCCGGCTCGGCCTCCCGCGCTGAACGGGACTCACGGACCGCCGGGACTCGAGGGCGCAGGTCCTGACCGGTCGGCGCTCTCCACGCTCTGTGCCACCCGTCGCAGCGCGGTGAGCACCGGGTCGACCATCACCGTGCCGACCACGACGATGCGCAGGGCCTCGGCTGCGGACGGCGCGTCGCCGACGACGTCGAGGTCGACCCGGGCGACCCTGCGCATCGCCCGTGCGTAACGCGCCAGCGAGTCACGGGTCAACGGCACGCCGGCATCCCGCGCTGCCGCGACCGCGCGGGTGAGCGAGCTCAGCGCCGGCCCGCAGCGCTCGACCGGCCACCCGGCATCGGCGAGCGCCTCGAGCACCACGGAGTCCGGATCGACGGTGGGGTCCTCGAGGCGCACCCCCGGCAGGGACCCGTGTGCGACGCCGAGGAGGTCGTGCCGCGACGCGGGGGGCGCCTCGAGGGCGTCGAGGATGCGGCGCACGTCGGCGAGGCCGAGACCTCCGTGCTCGACGAGCGAGCGCACCAGACGCAGGCGGTCGAGGTGCTCGGTGCCGTACTCGGCGCGGGTCCGGCTCGTGGCGCGGCCCGGCATCAGCAGCCCTTCGCGCAGGTAGTACTTCACCGTGTGCACCGGTACCCCACCGGCGTTCGCCAGCTCGGAGATTCGCACCGTTCGCCATCCTCTCTTGACATTGGATAGTTCTACTCTCCAAAATAGCGGTGACAGTTAGAGATCAGCACTATCCAAGGAGTGGTGATGGATCGGGTCACGCACGCGTACGACGGGCCACTCGCGATGTTCCTGATCGGCGTCCGCATCCACCGGCCGTGGCGGGTGCGGCTCGTCCGGCAGGTGGCGACCGCGATGCCTCGGATGCTCGCCGAGCTCGAGAGCAACAGGGCGGATGCCGCGCGCGGCACGGCGGAGAGCCTGGGCTTCCTCGGCGCACGGACCACGATCGGCTCCGGGCCCACCGTCATCCAGTACTGGCGCAGTGTCGAGGACATCTACGCGTACGCGAACGCCGCCCAGCTGGGGCATCGGCCCGCGTGGCTGGAGTTCTACCGGCTGGCGCGGAAGGACCCCTCCGCGCTGACGATCTGGCACGAGACCTACGAGGTCGCCCGTGCCGAGAGCCTCTACATGGGGCCGGGACCGTTCGGCCTCGCCGCGATCGCCGGCTCCGTGCCCGCCGGGCGGCGCGGGGAGACCGCCCGGGAGCGCATCAGCCGGCGATCTGCGTGAACCGGCGCCCCTGCCGCTGAGGAGGATTCAGCTGTGGGGAGTGCCGATGCAGAACTCGTTGCCCTCCGGGTCGGCGAGGGTCGTCCACGACATGCCGAACTCAGCCTTGTCGTGGAGGTGTGTGGCTCCGAGGGCCAGGATCCGCTCGACCTCGGCGGCGACGTCCTGCGCGTCGAGGTCGAGATGCACCCGGTTCTTCGTCGTCTTGCCCTCCGGCACCTGAATGAACATCAGGGCCACCTGGGACTGGTCGCCGAGACCGATCGAGGCGAAGAACGACGAGGGCGGTGCCGGCGCGGTGTCGAGCGGGCGGCCGAGCACCTCCGACCAGAAGCGCGACACGACGAGCGCGTCGGAGCAGTCGAACGTCGCCGCCTTGAGGGTGAGTGTCATGCGGGTGTCCTTCTCCTCAGGGGTGATCCGGGCCGTACTGCGGGTTCCGCAGGCTCTCGATCGGCCAGGCGATCTCGGTACGGAGCTCGTCGTCGGGCAGCAGTTGCCCGGTGGCGTCGTCCGTACTGACCAGGTACGTCTCGCACACCGGCCGGTCGGCCGCACGCGCGTGCCGCGCCACCCAGGCGCCGAGCTGGCGGTAGGTGTCGCCCATGGCCCGATAGGCGCCCCGATGGGTGAGCACGGCGCAGGTGGTCGCCACGGAACGGTGGTTGACGATGCCGACGGCGGCCGCGTCGTCGTCGAGCACGACGGGGGCGGCGATCGGCACGAAGGCGGTGACGAGCTCCGGGCCGCCCTCGACCTTGGGTGGGTAGAGCGCCCCTGGCGCACCCGTGGGCTCGACGCCGAGCCGTCGACGGCCCTCGTACAGCACGGGGTAGGCCTCGTCGAGGAATGCGGCGTAGCCGTCATGACCCGGCTGCTCGACCAACCGACGGATCGCGAGCAGGTGCCGGCCTGGTTCGTGGCGCACGTGCGCCGGCGTCTGGAACACCGGCTGGGAGACCGCTGCGTGCAGCTCGTCGACCACGCGGGTGAGATCGGCCAGCCGCGCCCGCATGACCAGCTCGTGCTCGGCGACGACCCGGCGGGTCACCCGCGGATCCCGGGCACGCACGACCTCGGCGACCGCACGCAGCGGGAGGTCGAGGTCACGGAGCCGTTTGATCACCTGGGCGTCGACGAGCTGCGACACCCGGTAGGAGCGGTAGCCGGTGACCGGATTCACGGCGGCCGGCACCAGCAGGCCCTGCTCGTGATAGGCGCGGAGCGACTTGACCGACACCAGCGATGCGGTCGAGAACATGCCGATCGGCATCAGCGGGTCGTCGTCCGCCACCGGGTCATCGCGCTCCAGGTCGTCGCCCGGGTCGCTGCTCGCTGCGAGGTCGTCATCCGCCACGTCGCCAGTGTGAAGTCTCCCCGCGGGGGAGAGTCAACCGTTGCAGCGGAGCGCGGTCCGGCACGGATGCCGCCGTGCCGTCAGTCCGGCGCCCGGAGCAGGGCCCAGGCGGCGTCGGCGGTGGCCTGCCGGTCGGCCGGGTCGAGCGGGCCACTGCGCAGCAGGCCGACGAAGCACCCCATGACCATGGCGACCAGACGAGCCGGGTTGCCGCCGCGAAAGGCGCCCGCGTGCTGGCCAGCCTGCACGAAATCCTCTGCGGCGGAGTCGAGCCGAGCGGCGACGGCGCGCGACTCGTCGTCGAGGTACGGGTCGTGGTGGTGCGTCTCGACGAACAGGAACAGCGCCGGCTCCTCGAGCCCGAACGTCCATAAGCCGTGCCACCAGCGGTCGAACCTCGCGCGCCACGGTTCGTCGACGCCGACCTCGTCGACACCGACCTCGTCGACGCCGACATCGTCATCGAGCGGAAGCCGGGCCGCCAGGCCGGTCTTGCCATGGCGATAGACGAGGTTGACCAGCGCCTGCTTGCTCGGCACGTACCGGTACACGGTGCCGACCGCGACGCCCGCGCGACGCGCGAGCTCGGGCACCGGCGTCTCGCCATAGCCGCGCTCGGCGAACAGCTCCACCGCCGCACGCAGCAGCGCGGCCGACGTCTCGCCACCACGACCCGCCGTCGAACCGGAGTCGGCCGGCCAGCGAGAACGACCGGCGGGTGACCCGGCATCCTCGCCGCTGGACTCCCGGCCCCGCGTCCGGGCGGGCCGGTCGGGCGCCGACGTCATCCCGTCCCGGACCCGACGGCCCGTCGCAGCGCCGCCGCCACCGTAGGCGCGACGAGGGCGCGCTTGTACGCGGTGTCACGCAACGACGGTGCGTCGGACAGGGCGCGCAGCCCGGCCTCGACCGCGCCGACCACCGCCGCCTCGTCGTCCGGCGCTAGCCCGACGAGCCGCTCCTCGATCGGCTCGGCCGACATGGGCGTGTTGGCGATGCCGCCGAGACCGACCCGAGCGGTCGTCAGCCGACGCGCGGGTCCTGCGCTTCGCGCGGGCGCGTGGGACCCGCGACCGCCGTCGACGGTGACTGCGACGACCGCCTCGACGAGCGGCCACTCGGCGTGCTCCCGCGAGATGGCCCGGAAGTAGCCCGCCCGCTCGCCGGGCACCGCCGGCGGCAACAGCACCCGCAGGATGCGCTCGCCGGGCGAGAGGGCGTGGTCGCGCGCGCCGGCCGGGTCGTAGAGGACGCCGGTGGCCATCGTCTCGATCCGGCCGTCGACGCGGTCGACCTCGATCTCGGCCCGGTAGGCGAGCAGCGCCGCCGCGACCGACGACGGGTGCGGCCACACGCAGCCCCCGCGGTCGAACGCCACGCCGTGGAGATGGTTGCCCTCGCGGGCCGGGCAGCCGCTGCCGCCCGGCCGGCGCAGGCAGCTGAACGCCGGGTTGCGGTAGTACCAGCAGCGGGTGTGCTGGGCGAGGTTGCCGCCGAGGGTGGCCATGGCCCGCACCTGCGGCGTCGCAAGCGCACCCGCGGTGGCCGCGAGCCCGGGGTAGCCGGCGACGAGTCCGGCGTGGCCGGCGAGGTCGGTCATGGTGCACAGCGCGT
Source organism: Dermatophilaceae bacterium (assembly GCA_051657965.1). Taxonomy (GTDB): domain Bacteria; phylum Actinomycetota; class Actinomycetes; order Actinomycetales; family Dermatophilaceae; genus JBOFLG01. The sequence goes on along the minus strand of JBOFLR010000486.1, from coordinate 2,981 downwards.
CGAGCGAGCCACCGTCGGCATCGATCGAGATCCCCTGCGGCCCAGGCCGGCTGGTGAGCTCGACCACCGGACCGCGGGTGACACCACTGCGGCGGCGCTCGGACACGTCGGTGCCACCGGCCCGGAACTCGACCGGTGCGCTCCGGCCGCCGGTCACCGGGCACTCCGCACGGCCGCGGCCCCAGATCGTTGTTCGGCGACGCCGGCGACGCCGGCGAGGCCGGCGAGGCCGGCGAGCACCCGGTCCGGCCGCATCGGCAGGTCGCGCGGTCGCCATCCGGTGGCGTGGTGCACGGCGTTGCCCACCGAGGCCGCCACGGCGAGCGTGGCCACCTCCCCGAGCCCCACGCCGCCGCCCTCGACGTGCTCGAAGCCGGCCTCGTGGAAGTGCACCTCGATCTCGGGAGCGTCGGCGATGCCGGGGATGCGGTAGTCCTCGAGCCCGGCGCTGAGTACCCGACCGGTGGCGGCGTCGTGCTGTCGCTCCTCGTAGAGCGCGAACCCGACGCCCTGCACGACCGCACCGTGCACCTGGCTCTCGGCGAGCAGCCTGGCCCGGGGCCGCCCGATCGCCAGACCTTCGTGCACCCGGATGACGCGCACGTGGCCGGTGCGGGTGTCGACCTCGACCTCGCTCACCACGACCGCGCCGGTCCACCCGTGCCCGGTGGTGAGCCCGCCGAGCCGCCGCAGCGCCTGGTCGAAGACCCAGCCGACCGCGCCGGCTCCGGCGAACGGCCCGCTCACCCCGGCCGCGGCGGCGGGGTCGGAGCCGCGCCGGCGCACGACCCGGTGGTCACGCCATCCGCCGGCGAGGTCGTGGCGCAGCTGCCGTGCGGCCGCGACGGCGGCCGGCACGAGGGTGGCGGTGGTGCGGCTGCCGCCCGACACCGGTCCCGGCCGCAACCGGGAGTCGCCCAGGCGCACGACGACCCGGGCGGCGTCGACGCCGAGCTCGTCGGCGACGGTGCGGGCCAGGACCGTGCGGATGCCGGTGCCCATGTCCTGCACCGCGGTCGACACGAGCACCTGCTCGCCCGAGGTGGCCACCTCGACCTCGGACGCGGCGTCGTACCAGTAGAACCAGTTCGCCGCGGCCACGCCCACCCCGCGGCGCACCGGGCCGGAACCTTGGCCGGCGTCGCGCTGCTGCCAGGCCGGCAGGGCCGACGCCCAGTCGTAGAGCGCGTGCCGGAGCAGGTCGGGGTCCCAGCGGCGCCGCAGGTCGAGCGGGTCCGTGCCGAGACGCCCGGCGACGTCGTCGACGGCCTGCTCGAGCGCCCAGCAGGTGAGCGGCCCGCCCGGCCCGCGGAACGGGGTGCCGGGCGGCAGGTTGCTGACGACGTCGTTGTCGACGAGGTCCTTGGCGGCGGCCGGGTACATCACCCGCGCCAGCCCGGCGATGGCCGACCCGATCGAGACACCGCCGTCGCCGTCGGCGTGGAACCGCACGGCGGCGAGCTCGTCGTCGGCACCGGCGAGCAGCGCGACGTCGAGGCGCGCGGCCGGCCGGTGGCCCCCGACGGTGAGCTCCTCGGCGCGGTCGAGCACGACCCCGACCGGTGCGTCGGCGGCCCGCGCGAGCTGCACGGCCGCCACGGTCTCGCCGGTGAGCGCGAGCTTGTTGCCGAACGCGCCGCCGACGTGCTCGGCGATGACGACCACCCGGTCGTCGTCGAGGTCGAACCGTTCCGCGAGCGCGTGCCGCAGGTGGGCGACGGCCTGCGTCGAGACGTGCACCTCGAGCGAGCCACCCACCCAGCGAGCCACGCAGGCGTGCGGCTCCAATGGGGTGTGAACCTGCGGGCTGGTGGTGAACACGCCGTCGACGAGCCGCGGGTCGCCCGCGGCACGGGCCCGCTCGAGGGCGCGACGGGCGCGCCCTCGACGGGTCGAGAAGCCGGTGGTGGGGCCACGCACGTTGCCCTTCCACGGAGTGGGGAACAGCGGACCCTCGGCTGCGCTCGGCGCCGGCTTGCGCAGGCCCGGGTACACGCGGGGCGCGCCGCCGGCCCGGGCGGCCTCGGCGCCGACCACGGCCGGGAGCACCTCGTACTCGACGGTGATCGCGCGGATGCCGTGCTCCGCCGCCTCCCGGTCGACCGCGGCCACCGCGGCGACCTCCTGACCGACGTACCTCACCAGGTCTCCCGGCGCGAGCATCGGGACTGCTGCGCGAACGCCGGCGACCGCGTGCGCCGGCCCGACGTCGACCGAGACCACCCGCGCGTGTGGGTGCGGCGACCGCAGCACCACGCCGGTCAGCTGGCCGTCGAGCCGCACGTCGACCGTGTAGCGAGCCGCGCCGGTCACCTTCGCCCTGGCCTCGACCCGCTGCGGCCCCAGCTCTCCTGGCCGGTCGAAGTCGCCGGCGCAGGCCCGCTGCACGGCCCGGACGATGCCCGGATATGCCCCGCACCGGCACAGGTGCCCGCTCAGCGCCGCCGCCACCGTAGCCGAATCCGGCACGACCGCAACGACGTCGGATGACGTGTGTCCACCGGACGACGTGCGGTCACCGGACGACACGTGGTTACCGGACGACGCGTGGCCGCCGTTCCCGCGGGCCGGCGCCGCGTCATCCGGCGAGACGCCTCGGGACCGCCAGGTGTCGACGAACGCCACGGCATCCATGACGAAACCCGGTGTGCAGACACCGCATTGGAGCCCGTCCTCGTGGGCGAGCGCTCGCTGCACGGGGTGCAGACCGTCATCCGCGCCGGAGCCGACCCCCTCGACGGTCGTGACCGTGCCGCCCTCGGCGTGCGCGGTGGGCACGAGGCACGAGACGACCGGCTCACCGTCGAGGTGCACCGTGCACGCGCCACACACGCCCGCGCCACAGACGAGCTTGGTGCCGGTGAGACCGGCGCCGTCTCGGAGTGCGTCGACGAGGGTGTCGTGGCGCTCGGGGTCGAGGGTGTGCGGTTGACCGTTGATGTCGGTGGTCACGGGGTGAATGTTCGTTCACCCCGTGAGGG
>JBOFLR010000485.1:0-8393 GCA_051657965.1 Dermatophilaceae bacterium | reverse complement strand
ACATGCGCATCACCGCCATCTCCGGCGGGGTGGGCGGCGCCCGCTTCATCCGCGGCCTGCGCCACCACCTCGACACCACCCCAGGTCTCGCCGACTCCCACGTCACGGTCGTGGCGAACACCGGCGACGACATCACGCTCTTCGGCCTGCGCGTGTGCCCCGACGTCGACACCCTGCTCTACACCCTCGGCGGCGCCGTCCACGAGGGCCAGGGGTGGGGGCGGGCCGACGAATCGCACCGGGTCCAGGGCGAGCTGGCCGCCTACGGGGCCGACCCGCAGTGGTTCTCCCTCGGCGACCTCGACATCGGCACGCACATCGCGCGCTCGCAGTGGCTCGGTCGGGGGATGCCGCTCAGCGGCGTCACCGCCCGGCTCGCCGATCGCTGGGGTCTCCCCGCGCGGGGCCTGTCGCTGCTGCCGATGACCGACCTGCCCGTGGAGACCCATGTCGTCGTGGACGACCCGTCGGCCGAGGGCGGCGAGCGCGCCATCCACTTCCAGGAGTGGTGGGTCCGCCACCAGGCCGCCCTGACGGCGCGGCGCTTCGTCGTCGCCGGGCTCGACCGGGCACCGGCCGCGCCCGGGGTGCTCGACGCCATCCGCACCGCCGACGTCGTGATCCTGCCGCCGAGCAACCCGGTGGTGTCGATCGGCATCGTCCTCGGCGTGCCCGGGGTGCGCGACGCGCTGCGCGGCACGTCGGCACCGGTGGTCGGGGTGTCGCCGCTGATCTCCGGCCGGCCGGTCCGCGGGCACGCCGACGCCTGCCTGGATGCCGTCGGGGTGCCGGTGACCGCCGGCGGGGTGGCCTCGCTCTACGAGGACTTCCTCGACGGTTGGCTCGTCGACCCGGCCGACGCCTCGACCGCGCTCCCCCGCGCTCGGGTCGAGGTGTTCGACGGCCCGCTGCTGATGTCCGACCTCGACGCCACCGGCCGCATCGCCGCACACGCGTTGCGGATGGCGTCGGCCGTCACCACCGCGTGACCGGCGCCGCCCTCACCGTCGTCCCGGTCACCGGGATGCCCGAGGTGCTCGCCGGTGACGACCTCGCCGCGCTGCTCGTGGCCGCGCTCGCCGAACGTGGCATCGCGCTCGTGCCGGGCGACTGCCTGGTGGTGTCGAGCAAGGTGGTGTCGAAGGCGCTCGGTCTCACCTGGCCCGGTGATCGTACGGATGCCGTTGCGGCACAGTCGGTTCGGGTGGTCGCCGAGCGCCGGGGCCGCTCGGGGGTCACCCGCGTGGTCGAGGCGGTCGCCGGGCCGGTGATGGCCGCGGCCGGGGTCGATGCGTCGAACACCGGCCCCGGCGGCGAGGTGCTGCTGCTGCCCGAGGACCCCGACGGCGAGGCCCGCCGGCTGCGTGCCGCGGTGCTCGCCGCCCTCGGGCTGGAGGCCGGCGCCGCCGTTGCGGTGCTGCTCAGCGACACCGCGGGGCGGCCGTGGCGCGACGGTCTCACCGACCTCGCCATCGGTGCCGCCGGCCTGCGCGTCGTCGACGACCTGCGCGGCGCCGAGGACGCCGACGGCCGCCCGCTCGCCGTCACCACCCGGGCGGTGGCCGACGAGGTGGCCGCGGCCGCCGACCTGGTCAAGGGCAAGGCGCACGGCATCCCGGCGGCGCTCGTGCGCGGGCTGCCGACGTCCTGGTTCGCACCCGACGCCGGGGGCGCCCGCGCCCTGGTGCGCACCGGCCCCGGCGACTGGTTCTCGCTCGGACAGGCCGAGGCGGTGCGGGCCGCGCTCGGAGCGCCACCCGGCTCGGATGCCGCGGCGCACGTCGGCGTGCCCGCCGTCGATCCCGAGCCGCTCGCCGCCCGGGTCGAGCGGGTCCTCGCCCTCGCGCTCCTCGACGACGAGGAGGGCGCCGCCGACGTGGCCCTCGACGACGACGCCGACGGTGACGCTGACGTGACGCTGACCTCGTCGGACTCTTACGACCTCGGGCGGCTGGTGGCCCGCCTCCAGGTGGCCGCGCACTCGGAGGCGCTGCGCGCCGCGGTGGTCTCCCGCGGACCGGTCTCGACCACGCTCCGGCTCGGGGGCGCCGACCGCCGGTGACGCAGGGCCGCCCGGGTGCCGCGCTTCCTGCATCCGGCCGCACTGCCTGCGGCATCCACCTGCAGGTACGGCGTGCCGACCAACGAGCAGCCACTGCATCCGCACTGAGGGGTCGGCCGCCGGTCAGCGTCCGTGCACGGGGAGGTGGGTGCGCGGCGCCATCCGCGGCCCCCGGCGGGGCCGGCGGTGGCCGCCGAGCTCGAGCAGGCGCTGCACGCGGTACCGGTGACCCGTGTACGGCTCGAGCAGCTCGGCCATCGCGGCGTCGTCGCCGGAGGTGCCCGTGAGCGCCCAGGTGACGTCCTTCGCCACGTGGTAGTCGCCGAAGCTGACCTCGTCGGCGAGCCCGAGCGCCCGCTGCGCCACCTCGGCCCAGGTCCAGTGCCCGACGCCCGGCAGCGCGGTCAGCCGGGCGCGGGCGTCATCCGGTGACAGCGCGGTGCACTCCTCGAGCCGTCCGGCGTGGCCCACGGCACGCACGACCGTGCGCGAACGCCCGGGGTCCACGCCCGCGCGGAGCCACTCCCACGACGGCACGGCCGCCCAACCGGACGCGTCCGGTGGCGCCATCAGTCCCAGTGCCTCGCCCGGACCGGGCGCCGGCGACCCGAACCGCCGCACCAGGCGCCGGTAGCCGGCGAACGCCTCCTTGCCGGTGACCTTCTGCTCGATCACCGAGGCCACCAGGCATTGCACGACGAGCCGGTTGCGAGGCGCCCGCCACCCGGGCCAGCGCCGCCACTCCTGCGCGACCAGCGGGTGATGCGGCTCGAACCCCCGGATGTCGTCGGGCTCGCCCACCAGCTCGGGGATGCCGTCGAGCGCCCACTGCGCGCCACTCCCCCACGCGGTGGCGACGACCTCGGTGGTGACCTGCGGCGCCTCCAGCCGCAGGGTCACCGGCCCGGCCGGCGTCTGCCACGCGAACCACCAGCCCGCGGCGTCGCGCCGGCTGGTGGGGTCGCCGCCGCCTCGGCGGAGCGTGCCGAGCACCGCACCGAGCGGCACCGGACGGGACACGACGATCCGGCGGCTCGTGCCGGATGACGACCGCGCCGCCTCCTGCACCTCGCGTCAGTCCCCGCGCCGGAACGTCAGCAGGATGAAGGTGTAGTCCAGGCCGGTGCGGCGCCAGTGCACCGGGCGTTGCGGGTGGGCGAGCGCGCCCGGCGCAGCCAGGTCGCCGACCAGCTCGAGGCCGTGTGCCGCGGCATCCGCGACGAACGCCCGGATGTCGTCGGGGCCGAAGATGCGCACCGGCGACCCGTACGCGGTGATTCCGCGGGTGTCCGGCGGGTCCTGGTCGTAGTCGGTCGAGACGCAGAGCAGCCCGCCGGGCGTGAGCACCCGCGCGGCCTCGGCGAGGAAGGGGCGCAGCGGGACGCCGTGCTCGATCACCGACATGCAGGTCAGGGCGTCGATCGAGCGGTCTGGACAGCCGATGGCGGTGGCGTCGCCGTGCTCGAACCTCACGCCGTCGCGGGACACTCGCCGGGTGAACTCCAGGTTGATGCCGCGCAGCGCGCCGGGCCGCTCGCCGAGGCCGTACAGCCGCAGCCACGGCAGGACGCTGGAGTACCGTGCGGCCCCGGCGTCGAGCACCGAGAGATGGCGCCCGCGCTCGGCGGCGAGCCCGAGGACGGCTCCCACCGCGCCGGCGGCGTCCCAGTTCTTCGGCCGGTCGTGATGCAGCGGCAGGCCCGCGGACCTGGCCTCGGCGACGGCGGCCCTCCAGTCGGCGTCGTCCTGCAGCACCGCGGTCGGAGCCACCGACCGCAGCGGCGGCCGCGCCCGCCCGCGCCGGGAGGCGACCTGCCGGCTCACCGCGACCCGCCACCACAGCAGCCGCTCGGCGAGCATCTTGCCGAGGGCGAGCACTCGACCACCTGGCGGCGCGGCGACCTGGGCCGGCGTCGTCGACTCGAACACCCGCGCCACTCTAGGACCCGGCGCCGACAGCCGTGGTGAGCGGCCGTCGCCGACCGGGTGGGCCCGCACCGGTCGTCAGCGGCGACCGGTCGCGCCGACGAGGCCGTGCCGCCGGGCCCACCACCAGGCTCCGGCCGCGAGCAGCAGGTCGACGACGACGGCGAGGAAGCGCACGACGACGACGATCGCCGTGGCCGCCGCGGTCGACATCACCGTGCTCAACGCGACGGCGAGCACCGCGTCGCGCAGCCCGAGTCCGGCCGGGAGGACGACCGCCAGCATCCCGGCGACCGAGGCCAGGGCGAAGCCGCAGACACAGACGAGGAGCAGCTGATCGACCGAGGCGTCCGGAGCCAGCGACCGGGCCAGGACCCACACCGGCACGGATGAGGTGACCCAGGCACCGATGACCGCGGCCATGCACCGCAGCACCGCGGCCCCGCTGAGCCGGTGCTCCAGGGGAGGCCGCCGGATGAGCCGCAACCCGACCGCGATCCCCCGATTCAGCAACGGCGGCCAGGCGGCGACCAGGGCGAGGGCGACCGCCCCGACGCCCCACCACGGCGACACCGCGCTGTCCCCCCGCTCCAGGACGACGGGCACGGCCGGCACGGCCACGACCGCGCCGCCGAGCACCGAGAGCCCCAGCATCACCATGCCCGTGACCGCCATCCGCCGTCGCGGCACCTCGAGGCGGTGACCCATCTCGGTCTGTACGACGACGGTCCACACCGAGCCGGGCAGGTACTTCCCGAGCTGGCCGACGAGGAACACCCCTGCTGCGGTCGGCACCGGCAGCCGCGTACCGAGGTCGACGAGCAGGGTGCGCCAGCCGAGCGTGGTCAGCACCGGCGGCACCAGCCCGAGCACGAACGCCACGGCGAGCGGACCGGCATCCAGCCGGCCGAGCTCGGCGGACACCTCCGGCCAGTTGCGCCACAGCGTGGCGACGATCGCGACGACGACCGCGGCGAGCAGCACGTACCGCAGGACGGTCAGCACCGTGGCGCGCCGGCTCCGCCGGGGCCGCGGCGCGCCGGCGCCCGCGGCGGACGTCGGCTGCACGGCGCTCATCGGCGCCGGAAGGTCAGGCGGAGCACCGCGTACGCGGGAGCGTCGGCGGGGTCGGACGACCGGCGGGCGTCCGTCATCCGGGACAGCACGTCGCCGTCGAGGTCGCCGACGAGCACCAGGCCGAGGTCGTCGGCCCGCGCGAGGATGCCGAACACGTCAGCGGGGCGCACGGCGAAGTCGGGCTCGTCGTCGCCGATGGGCACCGTGAGCACGAGCAGGCCGCCCGCGCGCAGGGCCCAGGACGCCTGGCTCACCGCGAGGTCGACGTCGGTGGCGGTGCACCCGCCCGGATGCAGCCGGGTGACGACGTCGAGGCTCGCGGTGTCGATGTCGAGCACCTCGACCGCGGCCCGGCGGCCGGTGAGCTCGAGCTCGACCGGGGCGTAGCCGAGCGCGCGTGCCCAGCGCGAGAACGGACTGCCGGAACCGGACTCGTCGACCAGCACCGCGGTGCGCTGCCGGTCGTCGTGGATCCGGATGACGGCGGCGAGCGCCCCCAGCGCCGACCAGGCCGCCACCGGCTCACCCGGCCGGGGCAGGCCGAGGCCGCGAGCGGTGACGACGGCGTCGAGCGCGTCGGCGTCGACGGCCAGCAGGTCGGTGGGGCGAACCTGCTCGGGCAGGTCGGCAGGCCGCAGGCGCAGCGGCTCCCGCCGGCGGTCCCGCAGCCGGGTCACCCTCGAACGCAGCCGAGCCGCCGGCCCGAGCGGCACCGCGGTGTGCCCCCGGCGGGCCTCGGGGAACGGTGCCGCCGCGAGCGCCTCGAGGCCGCCGACGTAGTTGGCCCACGGGCCGGTGAGGTCCGGTGGGTGCACCTGGGCGGCGAGATCGGCCACCGCGCCCGGCTCGGCGAGCCGGCGCAGCGCATCCACCAGGGCGGCCCGGTCGCTCGGGGGCACGAGCAGCCCGTCGACGCCGTCGCGGACCTGGTCGGGGAAGGTGCCGACGGTCGTGGCGAGCACCGGCAGGCCGTGGGCCTGGGCGAGCAGCGCGTTCTGCGACGCGGTGGCGCTGCGGTAGGTGAGCGCGACCACGTCGTGGCGGGTCATCAGCCCGGCGATGCGGTCGGCGGGGACGTAGCCGCCGTGCACCTCGACGCGCCCCTCGAGCCGCGGGTCGGCCGCGAGCGCCCGGACCCGCTCGCCGGCGTCCCCCCAGAGCTCGCCCGCCACGGTGAGCCGGACCTCCGGCACGTCGCGGAGCGCGTCGAGCAGCAGATCGACGCCCTTGTAGTCCCGCACGATGCCGAGGGAGAGCAGCCGCACCGGACCGTCGTGGTGCCGCCGAGGCTCCGGCGGCCCTCCGGGCAGGTGTGGCGGGAGGTCGAGCTCACGTACTCGACTGGCGCCCAGGGAGGCCGCCATGCGGGCCTGCTCGTCGGAGTGCACGACCACGCCGTCGGCCCGGGAGAGCATGGCGCGGACCAGCGTGCGGTCTCCGGGGTGTCCCTCGTGCGGGAGGACGTTGTGGGCGACCACGACGGCGCGCGGCCCGCGCGGTCGTCCGGCACCGGCGGCGCGGAGCAACGCCAGGTGAGCGGGCACGACGGCGGGGATGACGTGGACGACGACGACGAGGTCGACGGTGCGGAGGCGCCGGCCGGTGCGCACCCAGGTGTCCGGTCGCGCCCAGGACAGCGCCCGCACGGTGCGCGGGAACGGCTCGACGTCGGGCGCGCCGCCGGGCACTGCCGGCTCGCCCGGATAGAGGGCCGCCGGGTACAGGTGGCTCCAGGACACCAGGGTGACCTCGTGGCCGGCCTCGGCCAGCTCGCGCGCGAGCGACGTGGTGTGCGCCGCGACCCCGCCCTTGTACGGATGGGTGGGCCCGACGACGGCCACGGTGAGCGCGGCACCGGAGCTTGCGGGCCCCCGGCCGCCGCCCGCCGCGGCGGGCTCAGACACCGTCGCGCGACCTGACGACGAGGTCGGAGAGCAGCGCGAGCGAGGCGACCATGATGCCGCTGACGACGAGCAGCACGGTGCTCGCCGGGAAGTAGAACGGATGCCGCACCATGTCGACGAGCGCCTTGACGACGCCGATGACGAGCAGCCAGAGTGCCGGCGGCATGAGCACCTTGAGCGGGTCGAAGTACATGACCATGCGCAGCACCTGGAGGATGTACCGGTAGGCGTCGTTCACGAAGTGGAACTTGCTGGTGCCGGCGCGCTTGGCGTAGGTGGTGTCGACGTACTTGATGTCGTGCTGGTTGGACAGGAACGCGATGGTGATGGTGGTGACGCAGGAGAACCCGGCGGGCAGCAGCCGCAGGTAGGGGAGCGAGACGTCGCGGCGGAACGCGCGGAGCCCGGAGTTGAGGTCGGGGATGCGGGTCTTGGTCAGCCACTCGGCCACCTTGCGGATGAACCACTTCGCCGGCACCCGGGCCCACTTGTGGGTCCCCTCCTCGGTGGTGCGGGCACCGACGACCTGGTCGTAGGTGGCGTCGTCGCGCAGGATGCGTATCAGCTCGGGGATGCGCTCGTTCTCGTAGGTCAGGTCGGCGTCGGTCCAGACGACGATGTCGCCGCGGGCGAGCTGGGTGCCGATCCGCCGCGCCGTGCCGCTGCCGCCGTTGCGGCGGAAGGCGAGCACCCGCACGTGCGGGTACCGGCGCTGGGCGTCGCGGAGTACGGACAGGGTGTCGTCCGTGCTGGAGTCGTCGATGCACAACAGCTCGTAGGTGAGCTCGCTGGCGTCGAGGGCCGCACTGATGCGGTCGATCTCGGCGAGCACGTGCGCGCCCTCGTTGTAGCAGGGCAGCACGACCGTGACGTAGGGCTTCGGGCCGGCGCCGTGCGGGCCGTCCTCGACCGGATAGGTGTGGTGCCCGATCCGCGCCGTCGCCGCCTCGCCGGTCCGTGGGTCGGATGCCGGACGGCTGGGAGGAGCAGCGCCGGGGCTGAGGTCGGCAGGTACACGGAGCGCCGACGTGGCCCCGGCGGTGTCTGCGCCCCGCACCTCACCGTGGCCCCCGGCCGTTGCCACGCCGTCGACGGTGCGCATCGTCGGGTCGAGGTCGCCTCCGGCGAGCTCGCCGGTGCGTACCGTGATGCGCTCGGTGGGAGCCGTGTGCACGCTCGCCGTCTCCCCGGCGGACTCCCCGGCGACCGGACCGCTGCCGCCCGCCGCAGTCGGCGAGGGCCGGTTCCCCACGATCGGAGTGGAACCTTCGTGCACGTCTTCGTCGACGGCCGGATCGCCGAGAAGGGCGGCCCCGTCTCCCGCGATCGGCGTGAGGCGGCCCGCCACGATCGGGGTCGTGTCGTCGTGCTGGGTCATCGGCGCGAGCCTACCCGCGCCCCGCCACCATCCCGGACCACGCGCC
>JBOFLR010000484.1:0-2474 GCA_051657965.1 Dermatophilaceae bacterium | reverse complement strand
CGACCTTCCTTGGTGACCTCGAGCGGGCCGTCGCCCGTCCTCGGCTTCATCGCCGCCATAGTCATCCCTTCATCGCCGCGGCTGCGGGGCTGCGCGCCGCGTGGTGCACCGACGCTGGGCCGCCGGGTCTGCCGGCAATCATCCCGCAGCGGCGACCCGATGACGAAATCAGCGAGCGACCGAACGCCACGTGCACACCGAGCGAACATCCTGGCCGACAGAACTCTTCAGGTTGCCCCCCCCCGGCCCGTCGGTCGCAGACTGGCGGCGGCGCCCCAACCACACCCTGCAAGGAGCGTTCATATGAACTCACGACTCATCACCGTGCTCGCCGCCACGTCAGCCTTGGCGGCACTCGGCACCGCAACCCCCGCATCGGCCACCACGTCCGCCGAGGCAGCCTCGACTGGACGGTCGGACTCGTGTCCGTCCTGGGCGTGCGGGAGCGCCACCGTCACCTTCCAGGACGCGGACGATCTCAGTCCGGTCAACACGAGCGTCCGCGACACGTCGTGCAACGGATCCCGAGCATTTGTGCGGCTCCGTGTGTACTACACCGACGGGACGAACGAGCTGACGCCGGCGCGGCAGGACGGTCCGTCGTGTGACAGCTCGTACACGTCGTTCAACGGACTAGCCTGGAGCGCCAGCAAGAGAATCTCCGGGTTCAGGGTCAACGTCGGTGACGGCGTCAACGGCTCGCGCGACGGGAACTATGTCGACAACCCGTTCACCTGACAGAGGCTCGAAGGGAGTCGGAGGCTGAGCGCGACGAGACCTTCGTGGCGCGCGGTGGCGGCCACGCTCGCTCCACTGAGCGTGGCCGCCGCCCTGTCGCTCACCGGCTGGTCGCCTCTCGGCGACTGGCGATGGCGGTACGACCTCGACATCTACTTGGCAGCAGGTCGTGCCGCGGCAGCGGGTGCGGAGCCCTACGCCGTCGTGACCGATCGCGGACTCGGCTTCACCTACCCGCCGGCAGCGCTGGCTCCCTTCATCCCACTGTCTGACATCTCACCGGCGGTAGTCCACGCCGGATGGGTGCTCGCCGTCGCTCTCGTCGTCGCGGTCACCTTGTTGGCGCTCCTCCCCTCGCACGCCACGACGATCCGCGCGCGCGATCTCGTCGTCGCAGCCACACTCTGCGCCGCTACCGAGCCCGTTTACGACTCGATGCACCTGGGGCAGGTCAGCCCGTTCGTCGGGGCCGCGGCCGTGCTGGCCGTCGCGCTGAGCTCCTCCGCGAACGGTGCCTGGCTCGGCCTTGCCGGCGCGCTCAAAGTCGCTCCGCTGGGCTCGGGGGTCGGCATGCTGGCCGAGCGCCGGCCGACCACGCGGATCGTCGCGTCGGGTCTGGCGTTCGTGCTGGTCACCGGCGCGGCCTGGGCGGTAGCGCCCGGGCTCTCCGTTGAGTATTGGACCGAGAACCTGGTGGAGACCTCACGCGTCGGCTCGCTCGGCAGCCCGTCGAACACCTCGTTGGCCGGTGCACTGGCCCACGCAGGTCTTCCTGACCCGGCCGCTCAGTGGGCTGCCATTGTGCTCGCGGCGACGCTGACCCTGTGGTGGATCCGCTCGGCACGGCGCTCGGCGATAGACCGCATCCAGGCCGCGATCGGAGCAGGAGCCCTCGTCGTTCTCGCCACGCCGGTGTCGTGGTCCCACCACGCACTGGTGGCCGCCCTCGCCGCTGCACTGTGCTGGCTTGCCGGTCGCCAAGTCGTCGCGGTGGCCCTGACCGTCGTCTGGGCTGCTCCGCTGTTCGAGTACGCCGCCACGGTCGGTGGCCCAATGGGCCTGATGATCGAGCTCCTGCGCCCCGCGTCGCTTCTTGTCATCGTCGGTGCGACCGCACAGGGACGCCTGTTCCACCCGGTCGGCCAGCGCGTTCAGGGCGGTTGGTCTCCCCAGGGCACCCGGGTCAGGAACGACACGCTGTAGAGCACAACGGCACCGCCGAGTATCACCACCACGAACATCACCCGACGCCGCCAGTGCGGCGCGATCGACCGCCCACTCGCCGTGCGCATCGCCACCGAGGACAGCAGCGCCACGACCGGAAAGTCCAGGAGCAGGAAGCGCCACATCGAGGTGATCGGCCGCACCACGGCGACCAGGTAGAGCGGGTAGGCGAGAGCCCACGCGCGTGCCTCCACGCTGATCCATCGGCCGTGCCGGCCGAGGACCAGCGCGACATACGTGGCGACCAGACCGAGGAGTACCACGACCCCGCCGAGACCCTTGAGGCCCCACGCCCACTCCAGCCACTGCACGAAGGGGCCGGCCCCGGGCTGCTGTCCCCACGCCGACTGCACGTCGACAAAGGCGGTGGGCCGTCCGGTCGCCAGACCGGCCACCGCCGGCCAGGCCACCGTCCCGGCCGCGAGGGCCGCCAGCAGGACCACGACCCGCCATCGTTCGCCGGCCAGGAAACGGCCGGGACGGCCTCGTTCCTCCCGCCAGCGCACCACCAG
>JBOFLR010000483.1:0-2322 GCA_051657965.1 Dermatophilaceae bacterium | reverse complement strand
GCCTTCGCCGGAGCGATGCCGGCGTACAGCGCCTGGAAGCTGAACAGGCGGGTGAGCCGGTCGTCGGTGAAGAACCGCCCGACCGTCGGCCCGAGCGCGCCCAGCCCGCCGAGCCGGAGCAGCTCGAGCGCGCGTCGTGGGGAGCGCGCGAGGTCCAGCGGGCTGCCGTAGTTGTGGTCGACGAACGCGTCGAACTCGCACTCGTACAGCCGCTCCAGCCAGGTGAGGAACCGGTCGAACCCGGCGGCGTCAGTGGCACCGACCTTGGCGCGGATCTCCTCGCGCAGGTCGGCCATGTCGGCCCGGACGAAGAGCTCGCTGCCGTCGGCGTAGACCGCCCGGTAGGCCGGGTCGAGACGGCGCATCGGCACCAGCGCCTCGGGGTCGCCGCCCACGGCACGGATCGGATGGTGCACCAGCTCGGGCATGGTCATGACGACCGGGCCGGGATCGAACCGGAAGTCGCCACGGTGCAGCACACCTGCGCGGCCTCCGACCACGGTGTCGCGTTCGAGCACGGTGACGTCGTGGCCGTCCGCGGTGAGGTGACAGGCGGCGGCCAGGCCGGACAGGCCGGCACCGATGACGACGACTCTCATGAAACCCTCCAGGCGATCGTGTCGGCGAGCGAGCCGAGCGCCTCGACGGCCTCGGTGTGCGCACTGATGCCGTCGAGTGCCGTGTGCGAGCGGCCTACGAGTGCGGCGATCTCGGTCTCGGCGCGATCCAGGACGCCGTGCTCGACCATCGCCGCCTGGAGCCGGGCGACGCCGTCGTCGTCGAGCGTACCGGCGTCGCAGGCGTCGAGCAGCGAGCGGGCACCCGGCGGCAGCAGCTCGTCGGCCCAGCAGAGCAGCATCGTGGGCTTGCCGGAACGCAGGTCGTCACCCGCCGGCTTCCCGGTCCGCGCCGGGTCGCCCCACACCCCGAGGACGTCGTCGCGCACCGCGAAGGCGTCTCCCACGAGGTCACCCCACGCGACGAGGCGAGCAACCAGGCCGGGGTCCGACCCGGCCACCAGCGCCCCGAGCTGAAGCGGACGGGTGATGGTGTAGCGCCCGCTCTTGAACCGGGCGATGCGCAACGACGTCGCGAGGTCGCGGCGGCGACCGGCAGTGTGCGTGATGTCGAGCAGCTGCCCCTCGACCAGCTCCACGGTCATCAGCCGCCAGGCGCGCCGCACGTCGGGGGCGGTCGGCGACACGAGCAGGCCGGCCTCGCTGAGCGCGAGGTCGGCGACGAGGGTGGCCACGCTGTCGCCGAACAGCCGTGAGTCACCCAGGCCACCGGCGTCGTGGTGACGTGATGCAGCGGCGACGTGCAGGGCGACGTGCCCGCGGCGGGTCTCGGAGCGGTCCATCACGTCGTCCTGGACCAGCGCGAAGAGGTGCAGCAGCTCCAGCGCGGCGGCGACCCGCACGGCATCCGGCTGAGTCGTGCGGTCGCCCCGACCGATCTGCCACCCCCAGTGGGCGAGCACCGGCCGCAGCCGCTTGCCGTGGTTGCGTACCCGGTCGGCGAGCTCGCCGACGAGGTCGACACCGAGTGGCCCCGGGTCGTGCACGTCGCCCAGGCCGGTCCCGGTGTCGGCCGCCTCGACCAGGGCGGCCTGGACGTCGGCCAACGTGGACTCGATCAGCACGTCGACCTCGGCGAGCATCTCCTCGACCGGCCCCGTGCCGGGGCGGGCGTCGAGGCGTGGCGCGGTGACGTCGGTACTCATGGACTCAACCGCCCTGTCCGTCCTCTCACGGGTGCGCGCGCCGGGTGCTGGCCGCGAGCGTGGCATGACCCTAGACAACCATTGTTCTGGCTGCACCCCTGTGCGGGATGCAGCGCAGTGCTGTCTAGTCTCGCGTCTCGTGGACGCCGACGTCGTGGTGATCGGGGCCGGCCTGGCCGGGTTGGCCTGTGCCGACCGGCTGGCGACCGCGGGCCGTGCGGTCGTGGTGCTCGAACGCGAGCCGGTGGTCGGTGGTCGCCAGCGCACCGACGAGGTCGACGGATTCCTGCTCGACCGCGGGTTCCAGGTGCTCAACCCGGCCTATCCGGCCGTGCGGCGCCGGGTCGACGTGGCCGCGCTCGAGCTGCACACCTTCGGGGCGGGGGTGCTCGTGCGACGGGCGTCGGGCCTGGTCGAGCTGGCCCATCCGCTGCGTCATCCGGGCCGGGTGCCGGCCACGCTGCGCAGCGGGCTCCTCTCGCCACGGGCCGTGCTGGCGCTGGCGCGGTGGGCCGGCCCGGCGGTGGCGGTGCCGCAGCGAGTGGTCTCCGGGCCCGATCTCGCGCTCCGGGACGGGCTCGAGCGGGCCGGGGTGCAGG
>JBOFLR010000482.1:0-1973 GCA_051657965.1 Dermatophilaceae bacterium | reverse complement strand
AGCTCGGAGGTGACCGTCCGCGACTCGAGGTCGATCCGGGTCACCTCGCCGAGCACGACGCGGGCGTTCTTCTGACGGCGCAGCACCTCGCGGGTGCTCGGTGCGATCTCGCCCTGGGAGAGGATGCCGGTGGCCACCTGGTAGAGCAGCGGCTGGAAGAGGTGCTGCCCGGTGCGAGCCACCAGGGTGATGTCGACGTCACGGCGCCGCTTCAAGGCCTGGGTGCCGAAGAGGCCGCCGAAACCGGAGCCGACGACGACGACCCGGTGACGGTCGGTACTGGACGGATGACGGGTGGTGGGCTGCGTGACGGTCACACCTTATTGAACCGCGCAGCACGCCATGTCATGCCGTTAGCGTCCGGCGATCGACGCGGGACTGCAGCGATCGAGGCCACCGGTCGGGACGGGTGGGGTATGTCACCGATCGACGATGCTGCGGTGGGCCCGGATGATGCCTCGGCCAGAGGCCGAAACGCCGTTGGCCCGGACCGTGAGGTCCGGGACAACGGCTCGTGCACTGTGTAGCGGGGGCAGGATTTGAACCTGCGACCTCCGGGTTATGAGCCCGGCGAGCTACCGAGCTGCTCCACCCCGCGTCGTGGGAAAGCCGGCCAGAAAGCCGCTCTCGGTGACGTGAACGTTACGCGACGCCGGAGCCGAGGACCAAATCGACATCATGCACCGAGGCGGTCGAGCGTCCCGACCACCGAGGCGGCGGTCAGGACGCCCGACGACGTCATCCGCTGGGCGACGGAGTCGGGCTGGGGCTGGGGCCCGGGGCGGCGGGTGCCGCCGCACCGAGCTGGGCCGCCAGGCCGTTGGCACGCGTGATCGCCGCAGAAAGACGGTCCTGCGCACGGTCATAGGCGGTGAAGTCGCCGCCACGGAGTGCCTCTTGCCCAGCGGTGTACGCGGCCTGGACCTCGGCGATCGCTGCGGTGAGCTGTTCGGCGACGGTACCGGTGGCCGGCGGTGGGGTTCCCGGGGAGCCGGGTTGGCCGGCCGGCGGACGGCCACCGAAAAGGCCTGCCACGGCCTGTTCGAACGTGTCGCCCCACGCGACGTTGGTGCCGTACACCGCGACGGTGGCCTTGTTCTGCGGGAACGACCCGGACCCGCTCGACGCCTGGACGTAGAGCGGCTGCACGTAGAACATGCGCCCCTGGAGCGGGAAGCCGAGCAGGTTGCCGAAGGTCAGCTGCTTGCCTCCCTGGCTGTTGTTCGTGATGAACTGGGCGAGGTTCAGCGGCTCCGCCTGGTTCTGGGAGCGGGCCGTGGAGTTCTGGATCTGGTTGCGGATCTGGCCTGGGCCCGCAGGGGTCGCCGACCCGTACTCGAGCAGACGGAGCTCTCCGTAACCCTCGGCCGGCCGGCCGGCCTGGTTGCCCGCATCGGCGTTGACGGCGAGCAGGCCGCGCAGGATCTCGCGGCCGGCCTCGTTGTTGCTGGCCGGGACGAAGGGGCTGGTGATCGAGAACGGAGCGGACTGCTCCCCTGGCATCGCGATGGACTGGAACACCGGTGGCTGGTCCTGGGTGGGCCTGGTGGGGTCTCGCGGCACGCGCCAGCGGTCGGAGCCGCTGAAGAAGTCGCCCGGGTTGGTGACGTGGTACTCGGTGAGCAGCTCCCGCTGCACCTTGTGCAGGTCCTGCGGATAGCGCAGGTGCGACATCAGCTCACCGGAGATGTCGGACAACGGCCGCACCGTGTTGTCGAACGCCTTGCTCCACGCACGCAGGATCGGGTCCTCGGCATCCCAGGCGTAGAGGCGCACCGTGCCGTCGTAGGCGTCGACCGTGGCCTTGACCGCGTTGCGCACGTAGTTGACCTCGCCCGCGCGCACGTTCACCGCGTTGGACCGCTCGGCCACGGAGTCGGAGGTGGCCTCGGCGAGCTCGATGAGCCGGCTGTTCGGGTAGCTCGCCGACGTCGTATACCCGTCGACGATCCACTGGACGCGGTCGCCGACGA
>JBOFLR010000481.1:0-2934 GCA_051657965.1 Dermatophilaceae bacterium | reverse complement strand
CCGATCCGCGCGCCGACCCGCCGGAGCTCACCGACGACGCCTGGGTGATCTTCACCTCGGGATCGACCGGCACCCCGAAGGGTGTGGCCGTCAGCCACCGGAGCGCGGCGGCCTTCGTCGACGCCGAGGCGCGGATGTTCCTCCGGCACCGCCCGATCGGCCCCGGCGACCGGGTCATGGCCGGCCTCTCGGTCGCCTTCGACGCCAGCTGCGAGGAGATGTGGCTCGCCTGGCGCCACGGCGCCTGCCTGGTGCCGGCCCCGCGCAGCCTCGTCCGCTCCGGCATGGACCTCGGGCCGTGGCTCGTGGCCAACGACCTCACCGTGGTCAGCACCGTGCCCACCCTCGTCGCGCTGTGGCCGACCGACGCGCTCGCGACCGTGCGCCTGCTCATCCTCGGCGGCGAGGCGTGCCCGCCCGAGATCGGCGGACGGCTCGCGACCCCCGACCGCGAGGTCTGGAACACCTACGGCCCCACCGAGGCCACCGTCGTCGCGTGCGGTGCGCGGCTCACAGGCGAGCCGCCGGTGCGCATCGGACTGCCCCTCGACGGCTGGGACCTCGCCGTCGTCGGCCCCGACGGCACCCCGGTCCCGGAGGGCACTCCGGGCGAGCTGGTCATCGGCGGCGTCGGGCTGGCCCGCTACCTCGACGCCGCCAAGGACGCCACCGGTTACGCGCCCATACCGAGCCTGGGCTGGGAGCGGGCTTACCGCAGTGGCGACGTCGTCTGCTTCGACGGCACCGGGCTGGTCTTCCAGGGCCGCGCCGACGACCAGGTCAAGGTCGGCGGCCGGCGCATCGAGCTCGGTGAGGTCGACAGCGCCCTGCTGCGCCTCGACGGCGTGACCGGAGCCGCAGCCGCGGTGCGTCGGAGCGGTGCCGGCAACCAGCTGCTCGTCGGGTATGTCACCGCGGCAACGGGATTCGACGTCAAGCACGCGGCCGAGCACCTCCGCGCCACCATGCCTGCGGCGCTCGTCCCGCGCATCGCCGTCGTCGACACCCTGCCGACGCGCACGTCGGGGAAGATCGACCGCGACGCCCTGCCCTGGCCGCTGCCGGCCATCACCACCACGCCGGATGACGCCGCTCGCGCCGGCCTCACCGGCACCGCCGGGTGGCTCGCCGGGTTGTGGTCCGGCATCCTCGGCGCCGGGCCCGAGTCGGCAGCCGACGACTTCTTCGACCTCGGTGGCGGCAGCCTCACCGCGGCGCAGCTCGTCTCCCGGCTGCGCGAGCGCCACCCCGAGGTCACCGTCGCCGACGTGTACGAACAGCCCACCGTCGGCGGCCTCGCCGCCGCCCTCGACGCCATGGCCGCGCCCGCCGGGCGCCGGAACACCTCGGTCCTGCCCGTGCCGCTCGCGACCCAGGCCGCCCAGGTGGTCGCGACGGTCGGCATCCGCGCGATCGGCGCGATGCGCTGGCTCACCTGGGCCGGGCTCGCCGCGCTCGTCGGCCGTGACCTCCTCGGGATGACATGGCTCCCCGAGGCCTCCTGGCCGTGGGTCGCGGCCGGCTGGCTGCTGCTGGTCAGCCCGCTGGGCCGGGTCCTGCTCGGTGCCGCGGCCGCCCGCACCGTGCTCGCCGGCCTGCAGCCCGGGCGGCACCCCCGAGGCGGCCGGGCGCACCTGCGGCTCTGGCTCGCCGAGCGGCTCGTCGACGAGCTCGGAGCCACGAGCCTGTCCACCGCCCCGCTCGTCAAGGTCTACGCCCGCCTGCTCGGCTGCCGCATCGCGCCGCACGTCGACCTGCACAGCGTGCCGCCCGTGACCGGGCTGCTCCGCCTCGGCACCGGCTGCGCGGTCGAGCCCGAGGTCGACCTCGCCGGGCACTGGGTCGACGGCGACCACGTGCACGTCGGCGAGGTGCGGGTACGCGCCGACGCCCGGGTCGGTGCCCGCTCGACCCTGCTGCCCGGCGCCGACATCGGTGCCCGCGCCGAGATCGCCCCGGGGTCGGCGGTGTTCGGCGCGGTCCCCGCCGACGAGGCCTGGTCGGGGGCCCCTGCGGTGTACACCGCTCCCGCTCGGGGCCCGTGGACCCCGGACCGCGCCCCGCACCGGCCGGTGTGGCAGGCGGCCTACGCAGGAACCGCCGCCTTCCTCTCGCTCCTCCCCGTGCTCGCCGTCGTCGCCGGCGCACTCCCGGCGCTCGGCCCGCTCAGAGGCGCGACGAGCCTCGCCGACGCGGTTACCACCGCCCTGCTCTGGGTGCCGCTGGGCGCGCTGGTGGGTGTCGTCGTCCTGGCACTGCTCGTCATCCTCGTGGTCCGGACGCTCTCGCTCGGCCTGGAGCCGGGGCACCACCCGGTGCACGGACTGCGCTCCTGGCAGGCGTGGTCCGTGCTGCGCGTGCTCGACGAGGCTCGCACCTGGCTGTTCCCGCTCTACTCCTCGAGCCTCACCCCCGTCTGGTTGCGGGCCCTTGGCGCCGAGGTCGACCGCGACGTCGAGGCCTCGACCGTGCTGCTCCTGCCCCGCTTCGTCAGCGTCGGCGAGGGCGCCTTCCTCGCCGACGACACCCTCGTCGGCGGCTACGAACTCGCCGGCGGCTGGCTGCGCGTCGAGCGCGTGCGGGTCGGCAAGGGGGCGTTCGTGGGCAACTCCGGCATGGCCGCACCCGGGCGCAAGGTACCCAAGCGGGCCCTCGTCGCCGTGCTCTCGGCCGCCCCGCGCCGCGGTGACGCCAAGGCCGGCTCGTCCTGGCTCGGCAGCCCGCCCCGGCCGCTGCGCCGGGAGGCCGACGACGTCGACGTCTCTCGCACGCACGCCCCGCCCACCCGTCTGCGCGTCGCCCGCGCCCTCGTCGAGGGATGCCGCGCGCTCGCCGTCTGGGTGCACGTCGCCCTCGTGGTGCTCGCCGCCGGTGCACTCCTCGCGCTCCTCGACCTCGGAGCCGGGTGGGCGGTGCTGCTCGGCGGCCCGGTGC
>JBOFLR010000480.1:0-1679 GCA_051657965.1 Dermatophilaceae bacterium | reverse complement strand
TGTCGCCGGTGTGCATCCACCCGTCCCGCAGCACCTCGGCCGTCTTCGCCGGCTCCTCCCAGTACCCGAGCATCACCGAGTACCCCTTGGTGCAGAACTCCCCTGGCGTGCCGCGCGGTACGACCTCGCCGGATGCCGGATCGACCACCTTGATCTCGAGGTGCGGGTGCACCGACCCCACGGTGCCGACCTTGCGCTCGAAGGAGTCGTCGGTGCGACCTGGTCTGGAGCTGCCGACAGCGGAGATGGGCATTTCTGGGTTGACGTCGAGTCGCAGTCGACTACCATGTGGTTATTGTTCCCCGTCGTCTCCGGATTGGCGGGGTTCTTTTTGCTCTCCTGCGCTCTCATCGCTGTGTCTCCCTAGCATGACGGGCATGCTCCGCGCCTCCGTCGTGATCGACTACCAGAACTTGCACCTCACCGCTCGTGACGTCTTCGCTCCGAGCCAGGATCCTCACGTTGCGCTGATCCATCCAGTTCGATTCGCGCAGCAAGCGATAGAACAGCGAAACGATATTCAACGCGACGGGCACCCGCACGCCGAGCTGTCCACCGTATCCGTCTATCGAGGACTGCCCCACGTTGACTACGACACCGCGCAGAACCGGCGTTGCACGGACCAGGCACGGCGATGGCGCGCGGATGGAGCTCGTGTCGAACTCCGCGATCTGAAGTACCGTCACCGGCGTGATTCGGACGGTCGTCGGGTGGTCGACGGGCCTGGGCGGGAGAAGGGTATCGATGTGCTCGTCGCACTGGCGTGCGTCCGTGAAGCGCGCCGACCCGACATCGACCTCGTGATCCTCGCGTCCCGCGACAGCGACCTGGTTCCGGTGCTGGACGAAGTGACGGACCTTTGGCGGGCATCACCGCAGAGCGTGGCCAGGATCGAGACGGTGTCGTGGCGCGAGAAGGGAGCGGCAAACTTCGGCAGCCTTCGCGCCACACCACCTCGCCGGATCTGGGATACGAACCTCGGTCGGCGACGCTTCGAGGCCAGTCTTGACCCGAACGACTACGCGTGACACCTCGCCGCTCTGAGCAGTCGGAACGCTTGCCCGCCGACGTGACCCACCAGACGGCCCGCTTTCCATCCAGCGAGTCGCACGATCGACGGCCCACTCGGCCGGCGGCCCACCACACCCGGCGTGCCGTCATCCCGCCGATGCGCCCCGGTCGGGCGTCGGAGCCAGACCGAGCTCAGCGACGGACCTCTCCCGCATCTCGACCTTGCGCACCTTGCCGGTCACCGTCATCGGGAACTCCTCGACGACCACGACGTACCTCGGCACCTTGAAGTGCGCCAGCCGGCCGGCGGCGAACTCGCGCACCTGCTCAGCGGTCAGCGGCTCGGCGCCCTCGGTCATCCGCACCCACGCGCACAGCTCCTCGCCGTATCGCTCGTCGGGCACACCGACCACCTGAACGTCGAGCACGTCGGGATGGGTATGCAGGAACTCCTCGACCTCCCGCGGGTAGACGTTCTCGCCACCGCGGATGACCATGTCCTTGATCCGGCCGGTGATCTGCACGTAGCCGTCGTCGTCCATGACCGCGATGTCGCCGGTGTGCATCCACCCGTCCCGCAGCACCTCGGCCGTCTTCGCCGGCTCCTCCCAGTACCCGAGCATCACCGAGTACCCCTTGGTGCAGAACTCCCCTGGCGTGCCGCGCGG
>JBOFLR010000479.1:0-2678 GCA_051657965.1 Dermatophilaceae bacterium | reverse complement strand
GGCGGAGCGCGGCATCCGGCCCGCTCTCCGCGCGGTACCTCGGTGTCACCGTGACGGTGCTCGCCCTGGTCACCGTGGTGGCGTTCGAGGCGCTGGCGGTATCGACGGCGATGCCGACCGTCGCCCGCGAGCTCGGCGCCGTGCGCTCCTACGGCTTCGCGTTCTCGGCCATGCTCACCGCCCAGCTGCTCGGCATCGTGCTGGCCGGCGTGTGGAGCGACCGGTCCGGCCCGTTACCGGCGACGTTGGCCGGCCAGGTCCTCGTCGCCGGAGGGTCGGCGCTGTGCGGATGTGCCACCCGCTTCGACGTGTTCCTCGTCGGCCGGGTGCTCACCGGTCTCGGCGGTGGGCTGCTCCTCGTGATGATGTACGTCATCGCCGGACGTGTGTACCCCGAGGCGATGCGTCCGAGGCTGTTCACCTACGTCGCCGCAGCCTGGGTGCTGCCCTCGCTGCTCGGGCCGCCGGTAGCGGCTGCGCTCACCACCCACCTGACCTGGCGCTGGGTGTTCTGGGGAGTCGTTCCGCCGGTGCTGCTCACCATGGTCGTCCTCGCTCGCGCGCATCGACGCTTCGACGACAGCACGCTGCGCACCGCGGTGTCGGCCCGCGACCACGGCGCCCACGTGCGGGCGGCCTGGGCCGGGCTCGGCATCGCCCTCGCGGCCGGCGCCATCCAGGTCGGGACCCACGAGCCGAAGGCCGGATGGAGCGCCGGCTCGACCGTCGCGGTGGCCGGGCTGGCCGGGGTCGCCCTCCTCGCGCCGCGCCTGGTGCCGGCCGGCACGTGGCGGATGGCGCGCGGCCTGCCGAGCGTGGTGTTGTCGCGGGCCCTGCTCACCGCGGCCTTCTCGGGTGCGGTCACCTACGTGCCGCTGTTCCTCGTCGACCAGCGCGGCTCGAGCCTCGGCGCGGCCGGCCTGGCGCTGGCTGCCGGGTCGCTCGGGTGGGCGGCCGGCTCGTGGTACCAGGGGCACGACGCCCTCCACCTGCCCCGCCACCGGCTCGTCGAGGTCGGTGGGCTGCTCCTCGCGATCGGCCTGGTGGTGCTCGCGCTCGTCGCCGGGGCGAACGTCCCCGGGGCGTGCGTCATCCCCGGCGTCGTCCTCGCCGGGGTCGCGATGGGGCTCGGGCTCACGACCACCACCGTGCTGGCGCTCGAGCTGAGCCCGATCGAGGAGCACGGCGAGGTGTCGTCGGCGCTCCAGCTGGCCGACGTGCTCGGGTCCGTGCTCGGCATCGCCGCCGCCACCGCGGTGTTCGCCTCGCTGCACGACCCGGGCCGGGACGACCCGCTGTTCGCCGGTATCTTCCTCGGTCTCGCGGCGGTGGCCGCGGTCGTGGTGCCCTCCGGTCAGCGCATCACGACGTGACCGCCGGCGGCGGTGAGCCGGGTCCAGCGGTTCGTGCGCAGCACCCGCACCGTCGAGCCGGGTGCCAGGAACCCGAGCGAGTACAGCGCGAAAGCGCCGCCGGCGCGGACGCCCGGCACGGCATCCCGCGCCCACACCCGGTCGCGCACGAACCCGGCCGCCGCGCCACGCTCCCGCACCGCCGCCGACACCTCCGCCACGCCGTCGCGCGCGGCTCGCGCCAGGTCGTCGGCCGGGACCTCACCCGCAGGCTCCCACCCCGACCGCGGTGGCGTGACCGCCGTCCACGCGGCCAGGGCGCGGGTTGGCGGCACCGGCAGGTCGACCCCGCCGTCGTGGCGGGCCGTCCGGTCGGTGACCGCAGCGAGCGGCACCACCACGTCCAGCTCGGCCGGTCCGGCCGGTCCGGCCGGTTCCGCGAGGGCGGCCGGTTCCGCGAGGGCGAAGGTGCGCAGCCCGAGCGTGGTGCCCTCCCCCAGGATCCCGCTGCCGGGCAGCACCCCGACCCAGGCGGCGAGCACGCTCGCAGTGACCTGCAGCCGGATGGCGCCGGCGTCGTCGACCGCACGGGCCCGCGCGGCGAAGCGGCCGAGGTCGGCGAGCGCGGCGGCATCCGCCAGCCGGATGACGCCGGCGGGGGTGGCCGTGTCGCCGTCGCCGTTGTGGGCGCTCACCGGCGGGCCCAGCGGAAGGTCACCGGGTCGCCGAGGTGCGGAGCGAGCGCCGCCCGGTCCTCGCGGGCGAGGCGGCGTGGCCGGGCGGCAGCGAAGTCGTAGAGCACGAGCGCGGTCTCGGCCACCGCGTAGGTCGCGCTTCCGGCGCGGTCCGGGTCGCGGACCACGTAGCCGAGGTCGAAACCCGCCCCGTGCACCGCGGTCACCCACATGTCGACCTGGACCGGCTCGGCACGGTAGGTCAGCGGTGCGCGGTACTCGATGGCGTGCCGGTTGACGACGATGCCCTCGGCGAGCATCGAGGGCCGGTCGGGGTACCACTCGCGGATGCCGACGACGCGGGCGTCCTCGAGCAGCCGGAGGAACTGGACGTTGTTGACGTGCCCGTACGCGTCCATGTCGGACCAGCGCAGTGGCACCTCGACCCGGTAGGGGGCTCCCATGCGCCCATCCTCGCAGCGGCGCGGCGAACGACGACGAGCGCACCGGCACGGCGACGGCACCCCGTCGTGCAGGCGAGGACGGCACGGCGCGACTGGGCAGGATGCAGGCCACGGCGCGGCTCGGCGGGACGCAGGCGTCGGCGCGGCTCGGCGGGACGCAGGCGTCGGCGCGGCTCGGCGGGACGCAG
>JBOFLR010000478.1:0-1508 GCA_051657965.1 Dermatophilaceae bacterium | reverse complement strand
GGCCATGCCCACGCCGACGCCTGGCGCGCCCTGTCGTCCCGGGTCGAGCTGCTCGGCGTGGACATCGACCCGGCCAACCTGGCGGCGTTCGCGGAGCGGTACGACCTCCCGCCCGGGCAGACGTACCCCTCCACCGAGGCGCTGTACCAGGACCTGACTCCCGACTTCGTGAGCGTGTGCGTGTGGCCCGGGCTGCACGCGCGCCTGGTGGTCGAGGCCGCGGAGGCGGGCGTCCGAGGCATCCTCTGCGAGAAGCCGTTGGCGCTGAACGCCGCCGACATCGAGGCGATGCAGACCACCTGCCGCGAGCACGGGGTCGCCCTCGCCGTCGCCCACCAGCGCCGCTACAACCCCTACGTGGAGTGGGCGCGGGCCTTCCTCGGCCGCGGCGAGCTCGGCCCGCCGTACGTGCTGGAGGCGCGCGTCGGTGACGGCTGGGACGTCCTGTCGTGGACGACGCACTGGTTCGACCTGGCAGACTTCCTGTTCGGGGCGACGCCGGAGTGGGTGCTCGCCGGCGCGGATGTCGCCGGATCGCGTCGTTACGGCCACCTGGTCGAGGACGGCTCGGTGGCGCTCGCGCAGTACCCGGGCGGCTCTCAGGCGGTATTCGTCACGGGGCCGGACAACCCGCACGAGAACCCGATCACCGTCCGCGGTCGTGACGGGATGCTCCGGCTGTTCGAGGGCCGGGACGCCGAGGTCTTCAGCCGGCACGGCTATGAGACGGTCCGTCCTCCCGCGGTCGACGACGGGCGCTTCGACGTCACCGACTACCGCAGCGGCTTCCGCGATCTCGTCGAGGACCTGGTCACCGCCACGGAAAGCGGGGCGACGTCGAGGTGCGACGTCGGCTCCACCGCGGCCGCCACCCACACCGCCCTCGCGATCCACGAGTCCGTCCGGGTGCGGCGCCGGGTCCACCTCCCGCTCGACACCGGTTTCACCCCGCTCGACGTGCTGCAGAACACGCCGACACCAGCGGTCTGGGGGTCGCGGGTGCTGGTCCACTGCGACGACCACTTCGGCAGCGGTGGCCCGGACGGGTTGCGGGAGGCGCTGGAGGCGGTCACCGGGCAGCCGGTCGTCACGGCGGCAGCCACCGAGCCGCTCGACGAGGAGGCGCTGGCATCCGTCGACGTGCTCTGCCTCTACCACACCCAGGCGAGCCCGGATGACGCCACCCGCCTCGCGCTCACCCGCTGGGTCGGTGAGGGCAGGCCGCTGCTCCTCGTCCACGCCGCGGTCGGCGCCTACCCGACCTGGCCGGAGTACGGCAGCTGGGTGGGGTATCGCTGGAACTGGGAGACCTCGTCGCACCCGCACGAGCCGTGCGTGCTGGTCCCGACCGAGGGAGATCCGCTCGGCTTCGGCTGGGCCGGTGCCTGGCTGCCGCGCGACGAGATCTACGTCGACCTCGACCACGTGGCCGACACCGTCGACGGGCTCACGACGAGCGTCGCGGGAGCCGACCACCCCGTGAGCTGGACGACGGCGCGGCATCCCCA
>JBOFLR010000477.1:0-6730 GCA_051657965.1 Dermatophilaceae bacterium | reverse complement strand
GGGTGGAAGTCGTCGGCGTCCGCGAACGGGACGCACAGCCGCTGGGCGAGGGCAACGCCCACGGTGGTCTTGCCGGAGCCGGACACCCCCATCGTCACGACAAGAGGCGGCTGGTCGTCGGTGGGCATCGGGTGCGACTCCTTCGTCGGCGGGCTCTCGGCAGTGAGAAACGGGCACCTCCCCACCTGGTGGTCGAGGCGCAGGAGGTGGGCGTTCAGCCGGCCGGATGGAGCAGGGCGACCACGTGCAGCACCCCGAGCTGGTCCGACACCTCGAGCCGCTCGCACGTCCATGCTGACGACTCATCCACGCCGTGGACATCGGGTGTGGACGCCAGACCTGATGCATCCGACCGCAGGTTCCGCGGGTTCCGCGTCATCCGCGTCATCCGCGTCATCCGCGTGGTCCGTGCCGTGGACGACGCCATGGCGCCCGCGGCGACCTGCAGAGGCGCGCGGCCGTGGGCGAGGACGTCGACGGCGAGCGCGGCGTCCAGCGCGAGCAACGCGGCGGGGTCGGCGTCACGCAGCGCCGACACCAGGGCCTCGTCGAACGCGAGCGCCCGCTCGTCGAGATGACCCGGCGCCTTCTCGCCCCGCCGTGCGCTGCCGTCGGCCACCACCACGAGCGCGGATGCTGCCGTTCGGGGGGGTCCGCCCTCCGGATGCCCTCCGAGAAGCGTCGTCCGGCGGGCTTCGCCCTCCGAACGCCCTCCGAGAAGCGCAGTCTCACCGCCTGGCGCGGATGCCCGACCACCCCCAGGCTCGGATGACGCCCTGTCGATGCCGTGCGCGGATGCCGTTCCGCTGGTGGCGAGCTCACCTCCTACGACGTGGCACTCGGTGGGTGAGGCGTCCCACGGGACGAGCACGAGGGCATTCGGAGGGTGTTCGGGCGGCGGAGCCCCCCGAAGGACGTCATCCGCTCGCGCCTGGGCGACGGAGAGCAGGTGCTCGCCGACCCGCTGCCCGAGGGGCGCCATCGAGTGCCGCGGCTCACGGTCGGTGGCCGCGACGAGGACGATGCGGTCGGCAGCAGCGGCCGCCGCGTGTACCACCTCGGCGGCTGTCGCGCGCAACCCGGCCAGCGCGTCGACCCGCCCGGTGTAGCGCGGCAGGAGTGCCGGCGCCGAGGGCACCACCGCGACCGAGGTGATCACGCGAGGCCCCGGACGGTGCGGGCGGGCGGCAGGTCGCCGGCGATGACCGACACCATGTCCAGCACCTGCCGGGTCTCGACCACCTCGTGCACCCGATAGACGTGGGCGCCGAACCAGGCCGAGATCGCGGTCGCGGCCAGGGTGCCCGTGAGCCGTTCTCCGACAGGCAGATCGAGAGACTCTCCGACGAAGTCCTTGTTCGACAGCGACACCAGGACGGGCCAGCCGGTCACCACCAGCTCGGGCAGCCGGCGAGTCGCCTCGAGCGAGTGCCAGGTGTTCTTGCCGAAGTCGTGGGCGGGGTCGACGACCACCTGGTCACGCGGCACGCCCAGCGACACGGCGCGTTCGGCCTGGGCGGTCACCGACGCGACGATGTCGGCCACGACGTCGTCGTACTCCACCCGGTGCGGGCGGGTCCGCACGGCCTGGCCGCCGGTATGGGTGCAGATCAGGGCGGCACCGAACTCGGCTGCCACGGTGGGCAGCTCGGCATCCGCCCCACCCCAGGCATCGTTGATCACGTCGGCTCCGGCCGCGCAGACGGCGCGCGCCACCTCGGCCCGCCAGGTGTCGACGCTGATGGTCAGGTCGGGGTGCTCGTCCCGGACCCGCTCGACGAAGCCGACGACCCGGCGCATCTCCTCGACGGAGTCCACCTCCACCCCCGGAGCGGCCTTGATGCCGCCGATGTCGACCAGGTCGGCGCCCTGCGCCACCACCTCGCGCACCCGCTCGACGGCGACATCCTCGGCCCAGGTGAGGCCCTTGTCGTAGAACGAGTCGGGGGTGCGGTTGACGATCGCCATCACGAGCCGCGCCTTCTCGTCGTACTCGTGCCGTCCCAGCCGGAACCTCATCCGCGCCCCTTCGACTCGATCGGGCTCCCTGCCGCGGCCTCCTCGATGCGAGACGATCCGTCCGGTGGGGCGGCTCGCCCCGGGCCGGGGTCGTCGTCATCGGCCTCGTGGCGCCGGGCGCCGAGGCGTTCGACGTACCCGCCGACCGATGCGGCCGGTGGGCGCTCGGCGACGTCGACTCGGCGTAGCCGTGGCACGAAACCGGCTGACGTGGAGTCGAACTGGCGCAGTTCGACCACGCCGGACGCGGCCTGGTCGCGACGCCCGCCGACCCGGGCCTCCACGGCCGCCATCACCTGCACCGCCATCGGGCCGAGGGTGTCGTGGCGGTGATGACGATGCGCACGACGCCCCAGGTCGACCTGGGCGATCGCCTCGGGCCCGTGCCGGTCGCAGACATCGACCAGGGCCGCCACCTCCACGCCGTAGCCGACCGGCACCGACAACTGCTCGAACACCGACCGCCGGATGGCCCACTCCCCGGCGAGCGGCTGCACCAGCGAGCCGAGCACCGGCCGGTGCAGCGCCAGCAGAGGGCGCGCCACCAGCTCGGTCACCCGCCCGCCACGCTCGGTCTCCTGCCCCCGCGCGTCGAGCAGCGGCCGGTCGTAGACCGCCTTGACGAGCGCGATCCCGGGGTCGGTGAGCAGCGGCCCCAGCAGCCCGCTGACGAAGTGCGGCCCCCACTCGATCAGGTCGGAGTCGAGGAACACCAGCACGTCGCCCGTCGTGACGTGCAGCGACTTCCACAGTGCCTCACCCTTGCCCTGCGCCACACCGAGCCCCGGCAGCACCTCGCTCGCTGCATGCACGGTGGCGCCGGCCGCCCGGGCGCGCTCCGCGGTGGCGTCCACGGAATCCGAGTCGATGACGACCAGCTCGTCAACGAGCGGCACGTCATCCACCCAGGCCCGCCGCACGGCGTCCACGATCGCTGCCACGGTGTCCTGCTCGTCCCGGGCCGGGATGACGACACTCACCCGAGCGGTGCCCTTGACGGCGACCAGCCCCTCCGCCGACCACGTCGTCCTCGGCAGCACCTGGTACGGCCCGGGCCGGTCGGTCACGCCGTCACCCTACGTCGTGCCCTTCGCGAACCGGCCGCGGCGTTCGGCAGACGCTCAGCCGCGACCGGTGGGGGTGCTTCCCGGCCGGTACGACGTGGCGAGCAGCGCTCCCGCCGCCAGCACCCCACCGACGGCAGCGACCACCGCCCAGGCCGGCCCGGCCAGATCGAGCCCGACCACCGCGTCGAGCGACCAGTCCCCAGGCCCCACCGACACCAGCCCGACCGCGACCATCGCGACGAGGACGACGTACTCCCAGCCGCCGGCGAAGACGAAGTACCCCTTGCCCCGGTGGTCGGTGAGCGCCGCGACCGTCATCAACCCGACGAACGCCATCCCCGCCAGGCCGGTGAGCAACCCCAGCGTCACCAGCACGCCCGCACCGATCTCGGTGGCCGCGGCCACGCGGGCGTGCAGCCAGCCGGGTCGCAGTCCGAGCGAGTCGAACCAGCCCGCCGTGCCGCTCAGCCCGCCCCCGCCGAACACCTTGTTCCAGCCGTGCACCACGAGCATCGGGCCGAGCGCCAGCCGCACGACGAGCATCCCCAGGTCGACTCCAGCATCCATGGCCGCCACTGTACGAAAGGAGGTCGGCCGTGGCGGCCGGGCGGCCGGGTGGCCAGGACGGATGCGGTGCGGGCCCACGATGGCACTCGCGACCACCTCTCCCGGACACGGCGATACCGGATGACGGCCGGAGCCGTAGCGGATGACGGCCGGAAACGACCGCGCGCCACGGCTCGGTCGCGGCTACCGTTCCGCCGTGACGACCGAGCCGATACTGCCGAGGACCGACGCGTGAGCATCTCGGTCCGACCGGCCCGCCCCACCGACCGCGACGTCGTGCTGAGGCTGGCGCTCGACAACCGCATGTTCGCGCCCGACGAGCTCGACGGTCTCGGAGCCGCCTTCGACGACGCCGGCGCTGACGGCGCCGACGAGCACCGTTGGGTGGTGGCCGAGGACGGCGGTGACATGGTCGGCGCGGCCTACTGGGCGCCCGAGCCGTTCGCCGACCGCGTGTGGAACCTGTACTTCATCGCCACGGCACCCGATCACCACGGCCGCGGCGCCGGCTCCGCCCTCGTCGAGCACGTCGAGTCCACGCTCCGCGCTCTCGGCCGGGAGCAGGTCCGGGTGCTACTGGTCGACACCTCGAGCACCGACCAGTACGACGGCGCGCGCCGCTTCTACACCGGCCGCGGGTTCGTCGAGGAGGCGCGCATCCGCGAGTTCTACGGCGAGGGCGACGACAAGGTGACCTTCTGGAAGCGCGTCGACGAGTGATGGTCCGGTGTGCTTCGACCCGCCGGGCGTGACGTCGCGGGTGCGCCGGGCCGCCTCGACCACCCGTAGGCCGGAGAGCGGGCCGCGCGGCGCGTCATCCGGTACGACCCCGGGCGTCTGCCGGGGTCGGTCGTCACTGCGGAGTGGGCTGGAGCTCGCGCACTCCGGGCAGCACCTGCTCGGCGAAGGTGCGCAGGAACCGCTCCTGGTCGTGGCCCGGGCCGTGCAGCACGAGATGGTCGAACCCGAGGTCGGTGTACATGCGCAGCGCCTCGACCACCTCCTCCGGCGTCGACGCCACCACCCAGCGCTTCGCGACCTGCTCGATCGGCAACTCGTCGGCAGCACGCTCCATCTCGGCCGGGCTGTGGATGCTGTGCTTCTGCTCCGCGGTGAGCGAGAGCGGCGCCCAGAACCGGGTGTTCTCGAGCGCCCGCTCCGGGTCGGGGTCCCAGCTCACCTTGATCTCGATCATCCGGTCGATCTGGGATGACGCCCGCCCCGCCTTCGCGAGCCCTTCGGCGACCGCCGGGACGAGCTGGTCGGCGTAGAGCTCGCGGCCCTTGCCGGAGGTGCAGATGAAGCCGTCGGCGACCCGGCCGGCGTAGCGCGCCACCATCGGCCCGCCGGCCGCGACGTACACGGGCACCGGCTGGTCGGGGCGGTCGTAGATCGCGGCGTCCCGGGTCTGATACCACTCGCCTTCGAAGGTGACCCTGTCCTCGGTCCACAGCTCGCGGATCAGCTGCACCGCCTCGCGCAGCCGCCCGAAGCGCTCCTTGAACTCGGGCCACTCGCCGCCGGCGACCGACCCGACGGCGATCTCGTTGAGCGCCTCGCCCGTACCGACACCGAGGAACACCCGGCCCGGGGCGAGGCAGGCGAGCGTCGCGAAGGTCTGGGCGAGCACCGGCGGGTTGTACCGGAACGTCGGGGTGAGCACCGAGGTACCGAGCAGCACCCGCTCGGTGCGGGCCGCCACCCACCCCATCCAGGCGAGCGCGTTCGGGGCGTGGCCGCCCTCGAGCCGCCATGGCTGGAAGTGGTCGGAGATCGTCACCGAGTCGAGGCCGACCTCCTCGGCGAGCACGGCGTACCGCGCGAGCTCAGCCGGGGCGAACTGCTCCGCCGACGCCTTGTACCCGACCCTGAGCCCACGTGTGCCTGCCATCCCCCCATCCTGCCCTGCACGAAACCCGTGCCATCACCCCGGTTTCGTGCGGTAGTCACGTAGTCGCGCACTCGCGCACTCGGCAAACCGTGAGTCACGGCGAGGAGACCACTCGACCGCTGCGCTGCGTGCCGCGGGGCGGCATCCGGCCGCTACTCTCGCTCGGTGACCCTCGACCTCGTCGATCTCGCCGGGCACGAGCAGGTGGTGTTCTGCCACGACCCCGACAGCGGGCTCCGGGCAGTGATCGCCATCCACGACACCTCGCTCGGCCCCGCCCTCGGCGGCACCCGCTTCCACCCGTACCCGTCGCTCGACGACGCGCTGGCCGACGTGCTGCGCCTGTCGCGGGCGATGACCAGCAAGAACGCTGTCGCCGGGCTCGACCACGGCGGCGGCAAGGCGGTCATCGTCGGCGACCCGCAGCGCGACAAGACCCCCGAACTGCTGCGCGCGTACGGCCGGTTCGTCGAGTCGCTCGGCGGTCGCTACGTCACGGCGTGCGACGTCGGCACCGACGTCGCCGACATGGACGTCGTCGGCGAGGAGACCCGTTGGGCCACCGGCCGCTCTCCGGAGCGCGGTGGCGCCGGCGACTCCTCGCTGCTCACCGCGCTCGGCGTGTTCCAGGGGATGCGGGCGGCCGCCCGGCACCGCTGGGGCCGGCCCACCCTGGCCGGCCGACGGGTGGCGATCGCCGGTGTCGGCAAGGTCGGTCGCCGGCTCGCCGCGCACCTGCTCGCCGACGGCGCCGACGTGGTCGTCACCGATGTGCAGCCGGATGCCGTGCGCTCCCTCCGCGCGGAACATCCGGCGGTGCGGGCGGTCGACGACCTCGCGGCACTGCTGCGCGAGCCCGCGGACGTGTTCAGCCCGAACGCGCTCGGCGGTGCTCTCGACGAGACCACCGTGGAGGCGCTCGGCGCTGCCGTGGTCTGTGGCGGGGCGAACAACCAGCTCGCCGATCCCGGCCCGGGCGGTACGGCCGACCGGTTGCACGCCCGCGGCATCACCTACTGCCCCGACTTCCTCGTGAACGCGGGCGGCGTCATCCAGGTGAGCGACGAGCTGCACGGCTTCGACCTGCAACGGGCCCGGTCGCGCACGACCACCATCTTCGATACCACCCTCGAGGTGCTCCGCCGAGCCGACCAGACCGGGGTCTCACCCGCGCTCGCGGCCGACC
>JBOFLR010000476.1:0-1810 GCA_051657965.1 Dermatophilaceae bacterium | reverse complement strand
GCGCCAGCCCGGCATCCTCACCGAGCCGGAAGAAGGTGACCTGCGCACCGAGCCGCGCCGAGGTGTCGAGCTCGCGCACCGCGAGTGCCAGCGTGCGCGGCTGCGGCGGGTAGTCGAAGACCACCGACCCGCCCGGCTCCAAGTGCGAGGTGGGCTCGCCGTCGGTGACGACGAGCAGCACCGGCTGCTCGTTCGGATGACGCCGGAAGTGCCGGTTCGCGAGCAGCAGCGCGTGGTGCAAGTTGGTTCCCTTGTCCCACACCGCATCCAGCGCGGTCAACTGCTCGATGTCCATCACCTCGGCGTGCCGGGCGAACGACACCAGCTGCAGGTGGTCGCCGCGGAACCGGGTCGACACGAGCTGGTGCAGCGCGAGGGCCGTGCGCTTCATCGGCACCCACCGGCCGTCCATGGCCATCGAGAACGAGGTGTCGACGAGCAGGGCCACCGCGGCTCGGGTGCGTGCCTCGGTCTCGACCACCTCGACGTCGCGGATGTCGAGCCGGATGCCGCCCGTGCCGCCCGCGCCGGGTGCTCGTGCACCGGCGCCTCCGCCGTCGCCGGCCTCGCGGGTGATCGCATTCGTCAGCGTGCGGGTGGTGTCCCAGGGCTCGGTGTCGCCGAACTCCCAGGGCCGGCTGGCCCCGCTCGGCTCGCCGGCCGCGCCGGTGGCGCGCACGTCGCGCTGTCCCGAGCGGGACGACAGCCGGCCGGCGACGTCGCGGAGCAGGGAGCGGCCCAGCTCGCGCATCGCCTGGGGTGACAGCCGAAGCGAGCCGTCGGCGGCTCGGGCGAGGTAGCCGCTCTCCCGCAGTGCCTTCTCGAGCTCGGCCAACGCGCGGGCGTCGACGGCCGCGTCGTCGCCGAGCTGGCGGGCCAGGGCGTCGAGGTCGACGTCGTCCATGCGGGCGCCGGGGTGGGCCTGGGCCAGCTGGTCGGAGAGCGCGTCGAGCTGGGCGAGATCCTGGAGCACGCCGGTACCGTCACCGAGCCCGAGACCTTGCTCGCCGGAGAACCGCTCCGAGCCGCCCCAGTCCTCGCCGGGGCGCAGGCCGCGCAGCAGGTCGTCCATCCGCGACAGCTGATCCATCAGCCCCGGTGACCCGAACGCCTGTCGCGACAGCTCCGCGAGCTCGGCCCGTTGCTCCGCCGACATCGACGCGAGCATCCGCTGGGCGGCGGCGGCCCGGGCCGCGAGGGCGTCGACCAGCTTGTCGACCGACTGCGGGCTCTCGGGGAAGAAGTCGCCGTGCTGCCCCATGAACCGGCGGAACTGCTCATCGGTGTCGTCGCCGCGGGCGTGCGCCGCCAGCAGGTCGTTCAGGTCGCGGAGCATCGCCTCGACCCGTTCGCGGTCCTGCGGCGTCGCGTTCTCGAGCGCCTGCTTCATGCCGGCGAAGCGCTGGTCGAGCAGCTCACGACCGAGGAGGTCCTTGATCTGCTCGTACTTCTCCCGACCTTCGCTGCTGCGCCACGAGTAGTCACCCAGCTCGGTGACCGCCTGCGCCGCGGACGGAGGCAGGTTCTCCATCCGCAGCTCGGCGAAGCGGGCGTCGTCGTCGAGCTCGCGGGCGAGCTGCTTGCGCTCGGCGAGCACCGCCTCGTCGAGCAGCCGGCGCACCTCGTCGAGAGTGCCGCCGAGAGCGTGTCGGCGGAGCAGCTCGCGACGGCGCTCGGCGACGCGCCGGGCCAGGTCGTCGAGCCCGGTGCGCGACGCGGTGCCCTGGCGCAACAGCTCGCGCATCGCCCGCTCGGGGGAGGACCCGGCCATGACGTCCTCACCGATCGCGGCGAGAGCGTCGCGCAGGTC
>JBOFLR010000475.1:0-3308 GCA_051657965.1 Dermatophilaceae bacterium | reverse complement strand
CCGACACCCCGGGCAGCTCGGCGCGCTCCGCCGCCGTCATCGCGGCGATCTCGGGCAGCCGAGCGGCCAGCTTCTCGCGCTCGAGCACCCGCTCCACGTACATGCCCTCCGAGCTCGGCGCCGCGCCGCAGATCCGGGCCAGCGACCGCATCGTCTTCGACGTGCCCACCGCGTGGTCCGGTGCGCCCGCCTTGGCCAGCGGCCGCAGCTCGGCGGCGATCGCCGCTCGCACCGCGCGGCGCGCCTCCCGGAGCGTCGCGGCGTCCGGCGGGTCACCGGGCAGGAGGTCGCGCGTGACCCGCCCGGCACCGAGCGGTAGCGACAGCGCGATGTCGGGGTCCTCGTCCATCCCCTGCGCCAGCTCGAGCGACCCGCCGCCGATGTCGGCGACGAGCAGCGTGCCGGCCGACCAGCCGAACCACCGGCGGGCGGCGAGGAAGGTGAGGCGGGCTTCATCCGCGCCGCTCAGGACGTCGAGACGGATGCCGGTGCGCTCGCGCACGTGGGCGAGCACGGCGTCGCCGTTGGGGGCCTCGCGGATCGCGCTGGTGACGAAACCGCGCACGTCCTCGGCGCCGCGGTCCTCGCCGACCGCCGCGCACTCCGCGACGAACTCGGCGAGCCGGTCGCGCCCGTCGTCGGCGATGCGCCCGTCGTCGGTGACGTGCTCGGACAGGCGCAGGTCGATCTTGTGTTTGCTCGCCGGGAGCGGCTGCGCACCGGGGTGGGCGTCGACGACGAGCAGGTGCACCGTGTTGGACCCCACGTCGATGACACCCAGCCGCATGCGCCCAAGGTAGTCGGTGGGGGCCGGCTGCCCTCGTAGGGTGGACCGGTGCCCGAGACCCCGCTCGACGCGCCGCGCACCTGGGCCGAGTTCACCGACCCGGCCGAGCCGGGCCAGCGCTTCCGCGTCGACCTCACCTGGCTGACGTCCAGCTGGACCTGCATCTTCGGGTCCGGGTGCCGCGGCATCGACGCCACTCGCCCCGACGACGGCTGCTGCACCCTCGGTGCGCACTTCACGGATGCCGACGACGTCGCCCGGGTGCGCGCCGTGGTCGCCGAGCTCGGGGAGGACGAATGGCAGCTGCACCCGGGGTACGGACGCCGCGGCGACCGGTCGCCGGCGCGGCTCGGCGCCTGGTCGGAGGTCGAGGAGGGCGGGGCGCGAATGACCAAGGTCGTCGACGGCGCGTGCATCTTCCTCAACCGGCCCGGGTTTCCCGCCGGCGCGGGCTGCGCCCTGCACCAGCACGCGGTACTGACCGGCACCCCGCCGCACGAGACCAAACCCGACGTCTGCTGGCAGCTGCCGATCCGGCGGTCGTACCGCACCGTCGAGCGGCCGGACGAGACCTCGTACCTCGAGGTCACCATCACCGAGTACGACCGGCGCGGCTGGGGCCCGGGCGGGCACGACCTCGACTGGTACTGCTCGGGCAACCCCGAGGCGCACGTGGGGCGTGAACCGGTGTTCCGTTCCAGCAGAGCCGAACTGGTGGCCCTCATGGGCCAGGCCGCCTACGATGAACTGGCCGAGCGGTGCGAGGCGCAGCTCGACCTCGTGCGCCGAGCCCGCTCCACCGGCGGCCGGGCGCTCATCCCCCTGCTCGTGCACCCGGCGACCGTCGCGGCCGGCAGAGAGGCACCCGGGCGCCGGGCGGCCGGCTCGTCGTGATCCGCAGCCCCAACATCTGGGACGCGCCCGACACCTACGAGCTCGAGAACCTCGCCGCCGACCGGGCCGGGGTGGTCGACGCGGCGATCGCCCGGCTGCATCCGCTCGCGGGGACGGATGTCGTCGACGTCGGGTGCGGCAGCGGGTTCCATCTCCCACGGCTCGCCGCAGCCGGCGCCCGGGTGCTCGGCGTCGAGCCGCACCTACCACTCGTGAGGCGGGCGCGAGAGCGGATGACGTCGCTCGCCTTCCGTGACCCCGGCGGCGCGGCGCTCGGCGCTGTGGGAGCGGCGCTGGGTGACGTCGGAGCGGTGCTCGGTGGTGCCGGAGCGGTGCACGCTCAGCCCGAGAGGTCCGACGGGGCCGCCGCCGTGCTGGCCGGCGCGGCCGAGGCGCTGCCGCTGCCCGACCGGTCGGTCGACATCGTGCACGCGCGGTACGCGTACTTCTTCGGCGCCGGGTGCGAGCCCGGACTCGCCGAGGCCGAGCGGGTGCTGCGGCACGGGGGCGTCATCGCGGTGGTCGACATCGACGCGACCCGGTCGACCTTCGGGTCGTGGTTCCGGCGTGGCTACCCGGGCTACGATCCGATTGCGGCGCAACGATTCTGGCGCCGACAGGGGTTCACGACCGAGCAACTGGACATCGAGTGGACCTTCGACCGGCGGGCCGACCTCGAGGCCGTCATCCGCATCGAGCTGCCACGCGCAGTCGCCGACGACCTGCTGACCGGCCACGACGGTATGACACTCGACGTCGCCGTGGTCCTCCGCTGGCGGCGGTCAAGGACGCACTGACGCCGACGGCCGCAGCCTGACCGCGGCGACGCACGCCGACTCACATCTCGTCGGTCCGGGCCGTTATGACGTCGAACCACTGTCCGCGGCACGAGAGGTCGATCAGTCATGTCCGCACCGAAGCCGGTCAGCACGTCGGTACTGACCCAGTTCGTGCTGCTCGCGCTCACCTGGGGTGCCAGCTTCCTGTTCATCAAGGTCGCCCTGGACGGGCTCGCACCTCCTCAGGTTGCCTTCGGGCGGCTCCTCGTCGGCGCGGTCACCCTAGGGGTCATCTGCGCCTGGAGCCGCCGCTCCCTGCCGCGCGACCCGGCGGTGTGGACGCACCTGCTCGTCGTCGCCCTACTGTTGTGTGCGCTGCCGTTCACCCTCTTCGCGTGGGCCGAGCAGCACATCTCCTCCGCGCTGGCCAGTATCCATAACGCGACCACACCGCTGATGACGATGCTCGTCGCGTTGAGCGCCTTGCCCGAGGAACGACCCAACCGCGCCCGGCTGATCGGCCTGGCCACGGGGTTCGTAGGAGTGCTCGTCGTCCTCGCCCCGTGGTCGGGTCTCGGAGAGAGCGACTTTCTCGGTCAGCTCGCCTGCCTGCTCGCCACCGGCTGCTACGGCGTCGCGTTCGTCTACCTGCGCCGGTACGTCACTCCTCGCCGTCTTCATGCGGTACCGGTCGCCACCGTCCAGGTCGGCCTCGGCGCTGCGCTGATGGCCATCGCCGCTCCCTGGCTCGTCAACAGCCCCGTCCAGCTCGGAGTGCCGGTCGTCGGCAGCATCATCGCCCTCGGCGCGTTGGGTACGGGGCTCGCCTATGTCTGGAACACCAACGT
>JBOFLR010000474.1:0-3300 GCA_051657965.1 Dermatophilaceae bacterium | reverse complement strand
TACCCGCGATAGCGCAGGATGCCCTGGTCGCCGTCGATGTAGGTGATCGCGCTCGTACAGCTCGCGGTGTTGACGAACCCCGAGTCGAGGGTGACGTTGCCGGTCTCCTTGAGGAGCGCCGAGATGTCGTACCCGCCGTTCCCCTCGGTGGCGGTGGCCAAGGAGAGGTCGAGCTGCTTACCAGCGGCAGTGAGGATGGCGCCGTCGGCCATGTCGGTGGTCCTTGTCGATCGGGGCCAGAAGTTGCATTCGACAGTACTCCCCGCTCGGTCTCGGACCGCACGCCAGCCCCGCTCGGACGGACGACGGCAGCAAGGGAGCCGGTCGCCTCCACCATTGGCACGATGCGCCGCACCGGGTAGCCTGCGCAAAGGAAAGCGCATTCCGATGGACGAGGAGGTCTGTCGTGCACCCACGGACGCCAGGTGCCCGGGGTCCCGTCGGTCGATGGCGGAGGTCTGCATCCATGGTCGTGGCCGTGACGACTGCAGCGGTGCTGGTCGCTGCGTCGTTGCCGACCGCCTCGGCCGGCGGAGTCGGTGGCGCGGGCGCGACGTCCGGGCGGCCCGGCTGGGTCACCGCGTGGGCCGCGGTCCCGTCATCCGCGGTGGCCGGGGTGACCACGGGCTACCCGGGCCGGACGTTCCGCAACGTGGTCCACACCGTTACCGGCGGCCCCCGCGTGCGCATCCACCTCTCCAACCGTCTCGGCACCGAGCCCGTGCTGATGGGCCGGGTGACCGTCGCGATCTCGACCCATACCGGTGGCCGGCGAGATGGGACCGTCGACACCAGCGACGGAACCGCGCAGGCCGGCACGATGCGCGACGTGCGGTTCGGCGGCAGCACCAGTGTCGTCATCCCGGCAGGCAGCCAGGTGATCAGCGACCCGGTCGAGCTGGCCGTCCCGGGCGACCACGACCTGCTCGTCAGCGTGTGGACTCCTGAGCCCTCGGGAACGGTCACGCACCACCGGGCAGCACAGCAGGGATCGTTCGTCAGTCCCGGACCCGCCGATGCCACGGCGGACCTGACCCGGATGCCGAACTACACCGAGTTGACTTCCGCGTGGCACTACGTCAGTGCGGTCGACGTCCTCGGCGGACGGGGCACCGTGGTCGCGCTCGGGGACTCGATCACCGACGGCGTGACCTCGACCTGGAGCGCCAATCGGCGCTGGCCGGACGTGCTCGCCGCCCGGCTCGCGAGCCCGGCCGGCCGTGCAGCCCGGGTCCAGGGTGTCGCCAACGCCGGGATCAGCGGGAACCGGATCCTGGCCGACGGCGGCGACGTCTTCGCCCAACCCGGGCCCGGCGTGTTGAACCGGTTCGACGCCGACGTTCTGGGGCAGGCCGGTGTCCGCTCGGTCGTGGTGTTCGCCGGGGTGAACGACATCCAGGCGTCGGCCGGGTCCGCCGAGATCATCGCCGGGCTGTCCGAGGTCGCCGCGCGGGCCCGAGCCCACGGACTCCGGGTGGTCGGCGCCACGATCACCCCGTTCCAGGGCTGGGGCAGCTGGACCGAGGAACGCGAGCAGACGCGGGCCGAGGTCAACGCCTGGATCCGCTCCGGCGGAGCCGGCGGTCTGCACGCGGTCGCCGACACCGACCTGGCACTGCGCGACCCCGTCGAGCCTCGCCGGCTCAGGCCCGACCTCGACTCCGGCGACCACCTCCATCCCAACGATGCGGGCTATGCGGCCATCGCCGGCGCCGTCCCCCTCACCGCTCTCTGATCCCGACAGTGTCCTCGACCCGCGCACGGACCCGACCACCACCGTCACGTTCCATGGAAAGCCCTTACACCGATGAGGAGACACCGATGTCGCACCACCCCCCCTCCCCGACGACCTCTCGCCGAGCCCTGCTCACGGGTGCGTCGGCACTGACCGGCGGCCTGCTGCTCAACGCCCCCTCGGCTCACGCGGCTCCACCGCGGACCACCGCCCCGAGGGTCCTCAACGTCGGCTTCGAGAACTGGCCGGTCGGTGATCGCTACGACCGGGCGCATGTCGATGCCGACTGGGGTCCGGAGGTCGAGTACCTGATCGATACCGCAGACGCCCGGATCGTCGCCGCCGACCGGCCTGGTGCCGGCAACCGGAAGCAGCTGCGCGTCGGGTTCGCGGCCGACAAGTACCAGGCTCAGTCGATGTTCCAGTTCGAGTCCCGGCTCGCGCCGCTGCGCCGGTACCGGATGAGCTATCGGCTCTACTTCGAACCCGGGTTCCAGTTCAGCCGCGGCAACGACATCAAGGCGTATGGCGGGGGCAAGCTCCCCGGGTTGGGCGGCGGCACCGTGCCGAGCGGCGGCTCCGACGATCCGGCTGGCATGTCCGCGCGGCTGATGTGGCGTGGCGACAACGGCAGCGGTGGGATCGGCGGCACGCCGTGGCGCAGCTACATCGAGCTCTACCTCTACTGGCAGGCCAAGGTCGACCCGTTCGGCGACCGGTTCCTGCTCACCGACGTCGTCGACGACCGCTGGTACCACATCGACCTCGATGTCGACTGCGGCACCGTCGACACCGACGGCCGGATCGTCATCAAGGTCGACGGCGTCGTCCGCCACGACCGGCCCTACCGGTTCATCGCGCCCGGCCAGGACTGGCTGATGAACACGGCGTTCCTGTCGACGTTCTACGGCGGCAACGAACCGCTGTGGGCGCCTACCGCCGACACCGCCCTGCGGTGGGACGAGTTCCGGATCCGGCCCGGCTGCTGACCTTCGAGTCGTCGGTCCTCCCAGCTGGCGACCGGGAGGGCCGACGACCGGACGAACGCGTGAGTGGCACAGCCGGGAAAGCCGGCAGGCCGGTCGCGTCATATCGACGTGCCGGGCGGGGCCGACCGTAGCCGCGACGGCGGACGACCGAAGCGGGCGGCGACCTGCCGGCTGAACAGGTAGGTGTCGGGATAGCCGAGGGCTCGGGCCACCTCGCCGACGGTCATGGTGGACTCGGTCAACAAGGTGTGCGCCCGGTCCAGCCGGTTGGCCAGCACGAAGTCACGGAAGCTCCGCCCGGTCTGTGCGCTGAACGTCCTGCTGAAGTACTGCGGCGACATCTCCGCCCATCTGGCCGCCTCGGCAAGGGTGACCCGGTGACTCGGATCGGCTCGGAGCGTCGAGATGACGCGCTCCAGCCGCAGATCGCGTGCGGCGTTCGGCGCACCGGTCCCGGCGGCCTGCTGGCGATAGACCTCGACCAACGCCAGCTGCAGCAGCGCGGCTCGCTCGACGTGGACCAGCGGGCGCCGGGCGCCGGCGAGCCGGATGAGCGCGGTCATCCGGTTCTGGACG
>JBOFLR010000473.1:0-3554 GCA_051657965.1 Dermatophilaceae bacterium | reverse complement strand
ACCAGGTCGCCGGCTGCGCTCTCGCGGTGGAGCGGGTCGTCATCCCGCCGGGTGCCGAGCACGACCTGCCCGGCGAGGAGGCCGAGGCGCTCGCCGCGGTGGCGCGGCATCCGCTTCGCAAGGACGTACGCCTGGTCGTGGCGGTGACGCGCGACGGGCGCTCGGTCTGCGTGCTGCGGCAGCGCGACCACGACCGTGACGACCGGGTGGCGACTGGCCAGGACCTCGCCCCCGGTCTCGTGCACGCCCTGCGCGACACCCTGCGACCCACCTGACGAACCGCTCGCCGCCCGATGCGCTCGGCACCGGCCCGGATGCCGGTCAGCCGCAGCCAGGGAGGTCGCCGGTGCGGTCGGCTGCGATGGCCTGTACCGCCGTGAGCGCGTCGTCGAAGGTGGCGACCCGCACCACCCGGATGCCGTCGGGCACGTTGCCGACCACCTGGGCGCAATCGTCGGCAGGTGCGAGGAACCACGTGGCACCGGCGTCTCGCGCGCCGACCATCTTCTGCCGCACGCCGCCGATCGGGCCGACCCTGCCGCTGTCGTCCATCGTCCCGGTGCCGGCCACCTCGGTGCCGCCGGTGAGCTCGCCGGGGGTGAGCACGTCGTAGATGGCCAGGCTGAACATCAGCCCGGCGGAGGGCCCGCCGACCTCGCCGGTGTTGAGGGTGACCTCGACCGGCAGCTCGTAGTCGAGACCGAGCTCGATGCCGAGCACGGTGCGCCCGCCGGACTCGGCGGTGGGCACCTGCAGCTCGCGCCGGGAACCGTCGCGCTCGACGACCACGGTGACCGGCGACCCGGCGGCACCGCGCTGCACCGCGGCCCGGACCGCGTCGGCGGACGACGCGGCGTCACCGTCGACGCTGACCAGCACGTCGTCGACCTCGAGCACGCCGGACGACGGACTGCCCTCGGGGATGACGCCCACGGTGACGGTCTGCGTGACCTGGCGACCGAGGGCGCGAAGGGCGGTGGCGGCGGCGACGGTCTGCGACTGCGCCATCTCGGCGGCACCCTCCTGCTGCACCTGTTCTTCGGTGACATCGGGCGGGTACACCTGCTCCTCGGGGAGCACCTCCTCCTCGTCGGACAGCCACGCCTCCGCGAGCCGGTACACGTTGGTACGCACGCCGGGACCGCCGAGGACCCGCACGGTGGTGAACTCGAGCGCACCACTGGTCGGGTAGGTCTCGGCGCCGGTGACCGACAGCACCGGTCGCTCGTCGACCTCGCCGAGCACGTTGGTGGCCGGGCCCGGCGACATCACGACGTAGGGCAGGTCGACGAAGCTCACCGCGCCGGCGAACACGATGAGGACGAACGAGGTCGTGAGCAGGGTCGCCGCCAGCCGCCCCGGCCGCATCGACGGCGATGCCGTAGACCCGTGGACGGTGTCGACGTCGTCGGGAGCGGCGCTCACGCCATCCCCACCCACTCCGCCGACCCGTCGCCGAGGTGCTGCCGCTTCCAGATGGGGGTCCGCGCCTTCAAGGTGTCGATCAGGTCGCGACACGCGTCGAACGCCTCGGCGCGATGCGGCGCCGCGGCCGCGACGACGACCGCGAGGTCGCCGATGTCGAGCGAGCCGGTGCGATGCACCGCCGCCACCCGGACCGCCGCCGAGCGGGCGAGCACCTCGCGACACACGCCGGCCAGCTCCGCCTCGGCCGAGGGGTGCGCGCTGTAGTCGAGGGCGCTGACCGAGGCCTCGTGGTCGTGGTCGCGGACCGTCCCGACGAACAGCGCGACGCCTCCGCACGAGGGATGCCGCACGGCATCGAGCACCTCGTCGACCGACAACGGCCGGTCCCGGACAGCGACCAGCGGCGGCGCGTCGGTCTCGCTCGGCATCAGGGCTCCTCGGCGGAGATCCGCCGGAACTTTTCGCCGGACGGATCGGGTTGGTGTGAAGGCATCATCGTCTCATCCCTCAGCTAGGAGCCCCGGACGTGCCCGACGACGTGCCCGACCCCGCCGACGACGAGACACCCGGGCTTCCCCCCGAGCTGGAGCGGATGCTGCGCGACCTCACCGGTGGCGAGCTCGACCCCCAGCTCGTCGAGATGATGCGGGGCATGGGTCTGGACTCGGTCGACCCGCAGATGATGGCGATGGCGATGAGCCAGGTCCAGGCCATGCTCGCCGCGCCGGTGGGCGAGCACGCCGTGGACCCCGTGATGGCCACCGACGTGGCGCGCAAGGCCGCGGCCGCCGCCGGCGACACGCTCGCCACCGACACCGACCGCCGCGCGGCCGCCGACGCGGTGCAGGTCGCGGGCCTCTGGCTCGACCCCGTCACCGACCTCTCCTCGTCCGGCCTGGTGGGCACCGCGTGGAGCAGG
The DNA here is from genome assembly GCA_051657965.1 of Dermatophilaceae bacterium. GTDB lineage: Bacteria > Actinomycetota > Actinomycetes > Actinomycetales > Dermatophilaceae > JBOFLG01. The sequence goes on along the minus strand of JBOFLR010000473.1, from coordinate 1,207 downwards.
GCGGAGTGGGTCGAGGCGACGATGCCGGTCTGGACCGGCCTCGTCGAGCCGGTGGCCGACGGGGTCACCGACGCCGTCGTCGAGGCCGTCCAGCGGCAGCTCGGACAGCTGGGCGGGCCCGGTGAGAGCGAGGCCACCGGCCTGCCGGCCGGTCTTGCCTCGATGCTCGACCAGGCGGGCCCGATGCTGCGCAAGGTGCACGGGTCGATGTTCTCCGCCCAACTCGGCCAGGGCACCGGGACGCTCGCCGGCGAGGTGCTCAGCGGATGCGAGGTCTGCCTGCCGCTCGTGTCCGCGCCGACGGTCGTGCTGATGCCGCAGGCCGTGCGCGAGCTGGCCGAGGGGCTGTCGGTCGACGAGCCGCAGGTGCGGCTCTACGTCGCGCTCCGCGAGGTGGCCCGGGTCCGGCTCTTCGGCGCCGTGCCCTGGCTCGCCCCCGCGCTCCTGGCGGCGGTGCGCGACTACGCGTCCGACATCCGCATCGACACCGGCGCCATCGACGAGGCGGTGCGCTCGATCGACCCGTCGGACCCCGGGGCCGTCCAGCAGGCCCTCCAGGGACGGCTGTTCGCGCCGCAGCACTCGGCGGCCCAGCAGTCGGCGCTCGGCCGGCTCGAGACGCTTCTGGCCCTGGTCGAGGGCTGGGTCGACGTCGTCGCCGAACAGGCGGCGCGTACGCACCTGCCCGCGGTCGACGCGCTGGCCGAGTCGGTCCGCCGGCGCCGGGCCACCGGGGGCCCGGCCGAGAAGACGTTCGGGTCGCTCGTCGGTCTCGAGTTGCGGCCTCGCCGGCTGCGCGACGCCGCGAACCTGTTCCGGGCGCTGGAGGACCGGGGCGGGCCGGTAGCGCGCGACGCCGCCTGGGCTCATCCCGACGTCGCGCCGTCCGGAGCCGATCTCGACGACCCGCTCGGGTACGTCGAGCGCACGTCATCCCCGCCGGGTGATGCGGTGGATGCCGAGCTCGACCGCATGCTCCGCGGTGAGGACCAGGCGTGACCCCACCTGCCGGGCCGGCGCTCGACGTGGCCGGCGCCTTCGCCCACCTCCGCACCGACGCAGTCGCCGTCCTGCGCCGGTGGGAGGCGCCGGATGCCGAGCAGGCCGCCCTGCGACGTGCCTACCTCGCGCATCTCGCCGCCCATCCGGGCAGCGTCGCGAAGGCCGGGCCCCCGGCGCACCTGACCGCGTCCTGCCTGGTGATGGA
>JBOFLR010000472.1:0-5479 GCA_051657965.1 Dermatophilaceae bacterium | reverse complement strand
GTCTCACGGGCCGCCGTGTCGGTGACCTCCACCTCCGCGCGGCCTCGGGGGACGTGGAACGACGCGAGAGTGACCACCTCGCTGTCGGCGTCCCGGGGCTCGCGCACCGCGCGGTAGCGCACCGACAGTGCGTCGGTGCTCGCGTCGAGGATGCCGTAGCCCTTGTAGGCGGTGTTCGCATAGGCGAGATGCGGGTTGGCAGCGCGCACGATCGGGTCGAGCACCGCGGCGACGGCGTTGCGGCCGGCCTCGTCGCTCGCGATCCGGTCGGTGGAACCCGGCGAGGTCACCGAGCCGGCGACGAACTCGGTGGCCACCGGCGCGCCGGCGTCCAGACCCGGCGTGCGCACCGACCGGTCGCGGCCGGTCCGGGAGACCTGGCCGGCGAAGAAGGTGTGGATGTCGCCGGTGAGCAGGGCGACATCCTCGACTCCGGCGGCGGCCACCGCGTCGAGGACGGCCGCCCTCTCGAACCCGTAGCCGTCCCAGGAGTCGGTGTTGACCGTGCGCCCCGGCACCAGGTCGAGCGACATCGCCATCACCTGGTTGGCCACCAGCCGCCAGGACGCCCGGCTGCCGGCGAGGCCATCGACCAGCCAGTCTCGCTGTGCGGCACCGAGAAGGGTGGCGTCCGAGGTGAGCACGTCGCGCGGGTCGAGGCAGGTCGCGAACGCGTCGTCGCCGGGGTTGCACGGCTGGTCGGTGCGGTACTGACGGGTGTCGAGGGTGAACAGGTCGACCTGGCCGAACCCGAGCCGACCATAGGAGCGGTCGGGCTCCCTCGCGTCGCGGATCACCGGCATCGCCTCGAACCAGGCTCGGTAGCCGGCCGCGCGGCGCTCGCCGAACGGGATGTCGCGGCCCTCACCGGATCGGCCACCTGGTAGCGGCCCGGCGTAGTTGTCCTCCACCTCGTGGTCGTCCCAGATCGGGACCAGCGGTGCCACGGCCCGCATCGCCCGCAGGTCGGGGTCGGAGTGGTAGGCAGCGTAGTTCGCCCGATACTCCTCGAGCGTGCGCACCTGGCCGTCGGGCGTCTCCGGGCTCCGGCGCACGGCACCGTCGGTGAGAGCCGTCTCGTACTGGTAGTCGCCGAGGCACACCACGAGGTCGGGGTCCTGGGCGGCGAGGTCGCGGTGTGCTGCGTAGTAGCCGGCGCCGAGCTCCTGGCAGGAGAAGAACGCCACCCGCACCGGCTCGGTCGAGCCCGGCGGCGGCGCGAGCCGGAACCGCCCGACCGGCGAGCTCACCTGGTCGGCGGACTCGAAGCGGTACCAGTAGCGCTCCCCGGCCCGCAGCCCGCCGACACGCACCCGGGCCGTGCCGGCGGCATCCGCATCGGCGAGCGCCTCCGAGCGTGCCACCACCGACCCGAACCCCGGGTCCGTGGCGACCTCGACGACGAGCCGCGCCGAGCCGGTCAGGCCGGCGCACCGGGTCCAGAGCGTCACCGCGCGATGGGTGACCTGACCGCTGGCCACCCCCTGGTCGAATGCCACGTCGCGCGCTCCGGGCACCGCGGCATGGGCGCGGGAGAGGTCGGCGGCGCTCACCACCCACAGACCGCCCGCCCCGACGGCCGAGGCCATCAGCAGGGACCGTCGCGAGAGCCGGGACGACGGGGACGTGCCGACGCCGGGCCGGGCGATGCGCGTGCTCATGCCGCGATCGTGACGGTGCTGCGGCGTCGGTGCAATCGCTGTGTGGCAGAACCGTGATGCCGCGCCGACTCTTCGCCGGCGCGTCCGACGACGGCCACCATCGGGCCCCTGATGTCCAGCTCGGCGTCGACCGGCGTTCACCATCGAGGCGTGATCCGTCGACCGATGACGCAACCCGGCCTGCTGATCCGGGGTAGCCGCGCCGGCGTCAGGGCCGGCCGTACACCAGCTCCTCGGCGAACTGCCGCACGAGCCGGGATCGGCAAGAATCGAGCTCTCGGTCGGCGGCCTCCACGGTCGCCGGATCGACGAGGCGACCGGTGGCCGCGTCACCGTCGTCGAGCACGCGGAGGCGCTGGGCGGTCGGCGGATGGGCGGGGTCCCGCGTGTCGGTTTCCTCCACCAGGACCCGGCGGTCGAGCTCGGCCCGGTCCGGGCGCTGGGCGCTCACCAGCGCTGCGAAGGGGTCGCCTCCAGGTTCTCGGGCTGCGTTGGTGGCGGCGGAGAACCCTCGGGGAACCCCGACGGTGCTCAGCATCCACCCGATGGTCGCCTCCCGACCGGCGACGGCTGCGGCACGGGCGTCGGCCGTCAGGGCCGCCTCGTGGAGCACCGGCTGCCAGCGTCGGGCCAGTGCGGCCTGGACGAGCCGCACCGGGGCCGACACGATCGTCATCCCCGCTGCTCCGACCGCAGCCGACGCCTGTCGACGCATGAGTTCCCGGCCAGTTCGTCGCCCGGGCCGAGTGCGCCCATCATGCTGGTGGTCTGGTGGACGGCGACCGCGTCGGGGGTGACGGCCCTGGTCGGAACGAGGAGCGTGCGCAGGCTCTCGAGGAGGTCGTCGGCAACCCGGACGAGGCGGCCGACGGGTCGGCGACGAACGTCGACGCAGACGAACTCGTGAACGAGCGCAGCCAGCCGCTCGCCACGGTCGAGGGCGGTCCACTGCGGTAGCCCGATGACCAGGGTGGCGTGGCCGAGGTAGCCGGTCGGCGTCATCCGGATCGAGTAGGTCGTGTCGACCACCACCCGGGTGGGCGGAACGGTCTCCGTCACCTCGGCGACCTCGGCGACGAGGCGATGCAGCTCAGGGGCGTCGGCCGGGTCGATGGCGATCGTGCGGGTCGACCGGCGACCACGCCGGGGCCAGAGCTGCCAGAAGAAGAGCGCTCCGAGACCGAACCAGATCAGCCGTACCCATCCGTCCACACCGGTGAGAAACAGGACCCACGCCGCGATCGTCGCCACGAGGGCGAGGATGACGCCCAGCGCCACCGCCGCCGCACCCACCGCGGGTCGCGCCCGCCGGCCCGGGCCCGCCTGACGCGTCACGACCTGCCCTGGTGGCACTTCAGGACCCGCCCCAATGGCACCCGACGGAGCCTCGTGGGTCGAGCACACCGACCGGACCGATCCTGGCCGTGCCCCGGAGCCGACCGACCCGCTCGCGCCCGGAAGCCGGCGATGACGACCTCGTCGCTCACCGTTGCTGCATCGAGCGTGGCCGAGGGGTCGGTTGCCAGGTCTCGCACCTTCTCCGTCGCCACGTCTCGACGCTAGGAGAGTCCACCATCGGGGTCAACCGGCGGTGGCCGGGATCGGGTGTGCCGCTGACGAACCCGTGGCTCTTCGGCTCGGCTCCGGACCGCGACCCGCCGCTTCGACGGCTCGAGGAGCAGATTCTCGAGCCGTCCTCTCGGTGAACCCCGCAACCGCCCTCGCCGCGGTGCCCGTCAGCCGACCGAACGCTTCACCGACTAGTCGTGTGGCCGTCATCCGGGCGCCACCGGGGCGGGCCTAGCGTGCGCGGCGTGACCTCACCGCGCACGCCGAACACCGTCCACGCCGTCGACCGCCGCCGCCTGCTCGGCCTGCTCGGGGCCCTCGCCGGCACCGCCGCCGTCGCGCAGGCCCCGATGGCGGGTGCGACGGCCGCTCCCCGGCCCGCGCTCGCCTTCCCGTTCACGCTCGGTGTCGCCTCGGGCGACCCGGCCCCCGACGGCGTCGTGCTCTGGACCCGGCTCGCCCCCGAGCCGTTCGGGCCGGGCGGCGGGGTGCCGTCGCGCGACCTCTCCGTGGAGTGGGAGGTCTACGCCGACGAGCGGCTGCGGCGGGTCGCCGCCTCGGGAGTGGCGCGGGCGTCATCGGCACTCGCCCACAGCGTGCACGTGGAGGTGGGCGGGCTGCGGCCGGGGCGCGAGTACTGGTACCGCTTCCGTTACCGCGACCACGTCTCGACGGTGGGCCGCACCCGCACCGCACCCGCCGCCGGTGCCTCGCTCGGCCGGATGACGCTCGCCTCGGTCAGTTGCCAGAACTGGACCGACGGCTTCTACACCGTCTACCGCCACCTCCTCGACGACGACCCCGACCTCGTGCTGCACCTCGGCGACTACGTCTACGAGGGCGGCATCGACCCGCTCGGCGGGGTCCGCGGCGCACCGGTCGCGGCCCTGGCGCAGCCCGCGCCGCGCAGCCTCGAGCAGTGGCGCGCACGCTACGCGCTCTACCGCACGGATGACGACCTGCAGCGCGCGCACGCGGCTGCCCCCTTCGCGGTGACCTGGGACGACCACGAGGTGCAGAACGACTACGCGAACACGGTGTCGCAGTACGAGGGCGACATCTCGGCACTGCGCGCCGCCGCCTACCAGGCGTACTACGAGCACCAGCCGCTGCGGGCCGCGTCGATCCCCCGGCCGGACGGCGGGCTGCGGCTGCACCGCGGGCTCGACTTCGGGCGGCTGCTGAGTCTGAACGTCCTCGACGGAAGGCAGCACCGTGACGTCCCGCCCGGCGGCTGGGCCGAGGCACCGGCGAACCCGGCCTCGTACGACCCGTCGGTGACCATGCTCGGCCGGCGACAGGAGCGTTGGCTGTCGGGCCGCCTGCGCGGGAGCCGGGCCCGGTGGAACGTGCTCGGCAACAACGTGATGATGGGCCGGCTCGAGCACGAGGCGACGCCGGGCGCGCGGCTCTGGCACGACGCGTGGGACGGCTTCCCGGCGGCGCGCAACCGGATCACCAACCTGTGGGCCCGCGAGCGGGTGCCGAACCCGGTTGTGCTCACCGGCGACTGGCACTCGACGTTCGTGGGCGACATCCGGCGCGACTTCGACCGGCCCGAGTCACCCGTCGTGGCAACGGAGTTCGTCGGCACGTCGGTGACGACCAACGGCGACGGTCCGGTGTACGGGCCGTACTACGGCCCGATGATCCAGTACAACCCGCACATCCGGTTCTTCGACGGCGACCGGCGTGGTTACCAGGTGCACACCGTGACCAGGACGGAGTGGCGCACCGACCTGCGGATGGTCGACTACGTCACGCGCCCCGGCGCCGGCGTGTCGACGTTCGCGTCGTTCGTGGTGGAGTCGGGGCGCCCGGGAGCACAACAGGTGTAGCGGGCCGTCACCACACGGTGGTGAGGCCGGCGATGTCGGCGAACGCGCGGTCGCGGGTGACCAGCGTCAGGCCCTCGGTGAGGCACTGGGCGGCGAGGGCGCGGTCGAACGGGTCGCGGTGCTGCCAGTCGAGCCGTCCGGCGAGCAGCGCGTGCTCGTCGGTGATCGGTAGCCGTCGCGCCAGCAACCGCCGGCAGTGGCCGTCGTGGTCCGCGACGAGCTGCTCCCCGCCGGGGAGCTTGCCGAGCCTGATCTTCGTCGCGAGCTCCCAGGCGGTCACCGCGGAGACGTGGACGTCGGTGTCGCTCTCCAGCACGTCCATCACCGGCGGCGGCAACCGGTCGATGTCGGCGACCGCCCACACGAAGGCGTGGGTGTCGAGCAGGTAGCTCACCGAACCGCGTCCTCCCA
>JBOFLR010000471.1:0-1842 GCA_051657965.1 Dermatophilaceae bacterium | reverse complement strand
GCGACACGGACCACGAGGTCAGTGGCATCGGTGGCGTCGGCGGCATCGGTGGCGGACGACACCGGTTCGTGGACGAAGCGGGCGACACCGAGTGCCGAGGCAGAGGCGAAGGCCGCGAGCTGGCGACGGCCGTCGGCATCCTCGGGGTCGGCCACGGTGTCGCGGAACGCCTCGATGTCGCCCGACACCACGGCATCGGCACGACGGGCGAGAAGCTCGTCGACCGCGGATGCCAGGCCCTGGCCGGAGCCGGCCGAAGGCCCGCCCGGCGAGGCGGGACGCCGGGCGGCATCCGCCCCCGTGCAGGCCACGAGCACCGCCACGACCGCCGCGCCGGCCACGACGTGGAGACCCGCGATGCGACGACGCGGCGACGAACGCATCGACCCATCGTAGGCAACCGGCTCCGCGCTCACCCGACCGCGCGGCCCGGAGCCACACCCCCCGAAGTGGACCTCGCCGGCTCGAGGACCGCCCGGGCCCGGCTCGCGGTCTCGGCATCGACCAGCCCGGCTCGGACGAGCAGGGCGACGGCGCGCCGTTCGTCGGCATCGAGCCCTGGGTGACCACGGACCTCGGGCGCCTCGAGCTCGAGAAGCACCGGCACCATGCACTCTCCGCAGTGGACCTCCCGCACCGGGCAGGTGCGGCAGTCGACGGTCATCGTGGCGTCGTGGTGCGCCATGTCCCTCACTCCTTCCAGGTCGTCCGGCGTCACGCTACGGACGCCCACCGACAGCGCCCCTCGCCGGCGCTGTCGGGGCCGGTCCTTAAGGTCGCGGCTGTGCGGATGATCCAGGGCGCGTTCGACGACCTCGGCACCCCGTTGTCCGACGTCACCTTCGTCGTCGTCGACCTCGAGACCACCGGGGGCAGCCCGGTCGACTGCGGGATCACCGAGGTCGGCGCGGTCAAGGTCCGCGGCGGCGAGGTCGTCGGCGAGCTCCAGACCCTCGTCGACCCGGGCGCACCCATCCCCGAGGTGGTCGCCGTGCTCACCGGCATCACCGACGCGATGGTGGCCGGTGCGCCTCGTATCGAGACGGTGCTCCCCACCTTTCTCGAGTTCGCCTCCGGATCGGTGCTCGTCGCCCACAACGCCGGCTTCGACGTGTCCTTCCTCAAGGCCGCCGCTCGGCGCACCGAGCATCCGTGGCCCGGCTTCTCGGTGCTCGACACGGTGACCTTGGCACGCCAGCTGGTGCGCCGCGACGAGGTGCCGAACCACCGTCTCGGCTCACTGGCGCGGCTGTTCCGCTCGTCCACCACACCCGACCACCGCGCGCTGCACGACGCCCGTGCCACCGTCGACGTCCTCCACGGGCTCCTCGAGCGGGTGGGGTCGCTCGGCGTCCACTCCCTGGAGGAGCTGCTCGACTATTCCGCCCGGGTACCACCGGCCCGCCGCCGCAAGCGGCACCTCGCCGACGGCCTCCCGGACGCACCCGGCGTGTATCTCTTCAAGGACGGGCGCGGTCGAGTGCTCTATGTCGGCACGTCGGTCTCGATCCGCACCCGGGTGCGCTCGTACTTCACCGCGTCGGAGCACCGCCGACGAATGGGCGAGATGGTGGGTCTGGCCGAGTCGGTCACCCCGGTGGTGTGTGCCACCGCGCTCGAGGCCGAGGTGCGTGAGCTCCGGCTCATCGCCGAGCACCGGCCTCCGTACAACCGCCGCTCCCGGCATCAGGAGCGGGCGCTGTGGGTCAAGCTCACCGTCGAGCCGTTCCCCCGCCTGTCCGTCGTGCGATCCGTCGCCGACGACCCCACCCGGTACCTCGGCCCGTTCGGATCACGGTCCGCTGCCGAGGCCGCCGTCGCCGCCGTGCACGAGGTCCTGCC
>JBOFLR010000470.1:0-5273 GCA_051657965.1 Dermatophilaceae bacterium | reverse complement strand
AGCGGCACAGCTGTGACCGTGGGGATGTTGCAGACGCGCTTCTGGGCGGCCTTCTCGGCGCCGAGCGCGCCTGCCACCTCGGCATCTCGGGTGCTGCCCGAGATGCCGAGGTAGACCTTCACCTCATCGAGGCTCGGTGCCGGCATCTTGGACCTTCTCCGGGTCGGACGCGGACGGCTGGATGTCCTCGCCCTTGGCGAGCCGGGCCGCGATTCGGACCCGCTCGTTGTACGACAAGGGTCGGGCGCCGGGGTACCCGTACGGCCGGACGTTGCCGCGCTCGTCGTACACCGGCACAGTCCGGTCCGGCTCGGGGGCCTCCATCGGCTCGGCTGACATCGGGTCGCGGCCGGCCGGACCGTTGGTGCGGCCTCTGGGGGCGGCCATCAGACGTCCGCCGTGTCGTAGTCGATGGGCTTCACGTCGGAGTCGCGGAGGATCGCGGACGCGGAGTAGCCCCAGATGGCGAGATCGACTGACTTCACCTGGTACTCAAACGTGAGCCTGGTCGGGGTGGACGTCCAGCACCACACCGAGCTGGGCACGAAGTTGTAGCTGCGGGTGTTGGCGCCGGTGGACAGCGCCCACGCGGGGACGATCTGCTGGGAACCGATCGCGGTGCGCTGCAGACCGGGGTCGGTCTGTCCCTGAGCGTTGGTCGGGGTGAGGATCGGCAAGTGCTTCCGGCCCTGCGCGTCCTTGGCGTTGACGAGCGCCGGGTACAACTTGGCGTCGGCGGCGGTGGCGGTGAAGCGGTTGCCGCCGCGGACGAACTGCAGCCCCGCGTAGTAGTTCGTCAGGGCGTCGATGAGAGGGGTATCGACGGCGCCGGCCAAGTTCAGCTCGGCGGTGGCCGAGGACGCGAGAAGCGTCTTGATCTGCTGCTCCACTGACTCGAACCACGCCTGGGTCATCTCGCCCCAGAGGATGGTGTCGAGCTGGGGCGAGCCGCCCTGATCCCACACTTCGCGCACGATGTCGAGCTTGCCGGAGTGGGCGCCGGGGGTGATGGTCTGCGACGTCGCGGTGAACGTGCCGTAGACCGGCTCGACGTTCTCGACGTGGGGGTTGACGAGGTTCCCGACGGAGCCGAACTTGGGCAGGATGAACGGCGTCTTGTCGGTGATGGGACCGGTCGACACGAGGTCGTACAGCGGCCGGGTGAAGTTGAGGTTGGGGACGTACAGCTCGGGGCGCTGCTGGCTCGGGGTGAGCGGCGCGACGTTGGCGCCGGTGATGAACTGGGGCCCGGCGGCGGCGCCGAAGTACTCGCCGATGAACTGCTCGACTCGATCGCGGGAGTCGGAACGGCCCTGGCTGTACCCCTCCCGGATGTCGTCGAGGAAGCAGTGCTCGGCCTGGGTGCCGTCGAACCGGTATGGCAGCTCGGCCCGAGTGACACCCTCACCGGCTGGGATCACGGCCGGCGCGGCCGGGGCTGTGAACGCGTCACGTAGCTGCTGGATCTGCCCGACGGTTTCGGCGCTGAGCTTCGGCGCGTCGGCGGGCGGGGCGACGGCGGTGGCCGCGGTGGGGCTGGTCATGGTGACTCCTGTGGTTGTTGATGCGGCTACCTGGGTGACTCGCGCGTCGTCGAACGCGGGAGCGGGGGTGAGGGATACCTCGATGAGGCGGACGGACTTGGCGTGCCTCACGTCGTCGTCGCCGTCGGACCATTCGCCGCCGAAAGCGAGGCCGACGGACAATCCGTCGTAGACACCGGCCTCAGCCAGGGCCAGGGCCTCGTCGCCGGCAGCGCCGGGAGCTACGCGGAACACGCCGTAGAGTCCGTCGTCGGTGTCGTCCAGTTCGGTTGCCACGCCGATGGCCCGGTTGGCGTCGTGGTTGACGAACAGCTTGACGCGGGAGGTGTCGGCGTAGGTGAGGCTACCCTTCGAGAACTGGTACGCCGTGGCGGCGGAGTATCCGATCACGCCGTACGGTACGGCAAGGCCGCGGATGGTGCGCTTCTCGCGATCCACCTCGGCCGGCGGCGCTTCCAGCTGCACGCTGAACGACTGGTCGCCGAACGTCGCCACGGCGGCAGCGGCCGCCGGCGGCGCCACCGCCGACGGGGCCGGCGTGGCCGGTCGGGGGCGGGCGGCCGAGGGTGCCACAGGGCCCGACTCGGCCGCGGCGATTTGCTCTTCGGTGAGGGCGCCGACGCGGAGGCCCACCTCGTATGCCTGATATCGCTCGATGTCGCTGGTACGGAGGAACGTTGACAGGTCGTAGCGGGCGGTGTAGCCGGGCGGGGTGACGTCGGGCATGGAGATGCGCTCCTCGATGGCGGCGATATAGGGGGCCAATGTCTGGTCGAGGAAGGCACGCTTCCGGTCCCACGTATTGGCGTACGTCCGTGACGTGGTGGAGACGCCGAGCTCTTCGGGGTCGACACCGGCAAGTCGGGCAATCTCGAGCACGGCGTGCTGCCGGGCGGCGGCCATCTCGAGCTGCTCGGGCGTCCATCCGGACTCCCTGTACTTGACGCCGGGCGGCAGGATACCGGTGCCGGAAGCCTGTCGGGCGGCTCGCCAGTCCTGCGCCAGTTCGTCGCGCTGCGTTGGGGTAATGACGTCGGAAAGCTCGAGCAGGTCGATAGGCGGAACACCGTCGGCGTTCCGGGCGGCGGCAGCCTCAAGGGCAAGGCAGGTGCGGATTGCGCGGGCCCCGGCCGTGAGGATGCCGTCAGACGGGCCGTGGAAGCGGATGAGCTGGCTATCGTGGAGGTGCTTGGAATCGACCCATACACGGCCGGAGCAGGCGGCAACACCACAGCGGTGGGACTGCTCACGAACCGAGACCGTCCGCGGGTCGACCCGGGCGACGCTCGTGGGGTAGCCGTACCACCCGGCGTCGACGACGCGCCACCATGCGACACCCTCCATGAGGAGGTCGTCCACGAGCTGCGACATGACGATCGAACGGGGGAGCGTCGCCGATGGCGAGCTACACAGGTCAGACGGCACCTCAACGCCAGCCCTGTCATAGAGCCGGAGACTGAGGACGGAAAGCGAGCACACGACGTCGCGAGCCCGCTTGACTGCCGGGACCTGCATCGCGGTAGCCCGGGTGACGCGCGCAGCCGCGTTCGGCTCCGTGGACGCAGGAAGGCCGAACGCGGTGCGCACAATGGGATCCATCTCCACCGCGAACGAAGGCGCGTCGTCCGAAGTGGGAGGCAGCTCCGGAACGGGCGGGAACAGCCAGTCGATGAACCTCACACGATCACCATACGGCAGTAGGACGACATCCGCACGGAACGTGCGCCATACGAGGCGAGTGTTGCGGCGACCAGTGGGGTGATCGGGCCAGCCGAGGCGGTGCGACCCCACACGGTGGCGCCGTCGGAGACGTGGCGGTAGGCGGCGGAGGACGCGGCGTCGGTGAGGTCGGGGTCGATCATGTGCCGGACGGTCCCATCTGTGACACCCCGGACGAACTCCGCTGTGGCGGAGGCGTACTGGGAGAGCGTGGTGAGGAGCTGCTTGACGTGCCGGTGGTCCCTGGCGAGGACGTCCATGACGCGCATCGCACCGACGCTGCCCCGGTCGGCAACGACTGTCTGACCGTCCTGGCACAGGTCGGCCAGACGGGCGGCGAACGCGCGCTCGGCGTAGGGGCCGTGGTCGAGGATGTCGACGTAGGTAATGTCGTCGGTGACCCAGGAAGCGACGATCGTGGCGGTGGTGAGCGATGGGTCGACGTCGATGCCGAGGGTGACGGACTGGCCGGTGTAGCCGGGGTGTGCGACACCGGCGGCATCCCACACCCCGTCAGGCCAGATCGCGACGCGGGTTCCGGTGGCACGGTTGCCGTAGGCGCGCGCCCATCCGGCGGGGTCGTCGGTGAAGCTCGACCGCGCAGTTTCCAGGGATCGGACGCTGATCGTGTGACCGACGGCCGGATGGCGTGACGCGACGACGGCAAGGTCGTTCGCGTCGTCGTCGTCGCGGAGGCCGTAGTCGATGAGGGCCACTTCGGCCTGGCGATCGAGGACGTCGCGCGCCAGGTCGACGTAGCCCTGCCACCAGGTTGAGAGGGCGTCGCCCATGGTTGACACAAGCCAGAGCTGCGAGTGGGGACGGGTGGCCATGGTGGGGGTGATGGCCTGGCGGAGGTCGGAGCCCTGCTCGGGCGCGATGGCCCACGCCTCGTCTACGAACACAAGGTCTGACTGCGCACCATGGAGAGCGTCGCGCATCGGAGGGAACACACGGAAGGAGGACCCATTGGACCAATCCACACCTTCGGCCCCGGCCCGGCGGCTGATCCGGTACCGGCATCCGGCCCGGCCCGGGACACCGAACACCGGGGTATGAAGCGAGGGGAAGTGCTCATCCCTCATCCACCGCGACGCATCCTTGCCGGTCTGCGCGGTGTACCACACACGCTGCCTTGGCCGGACGAGGCACATGGTGTCGGCCAGGTCGCCGATGAGCTTGGTCTTGCCGGCCTGGCGGGGGACGGTGACGACGACGATGCCGTAGACGGGGAGCCCGGTGCCAGGGTCGACCTCGAGCGCGACATCGACAGCTCGGCGCTGCCACGGCATGAGCGGCCTGCCCTTTGCCACGGCAACCTTGTCCACGGCCGCCCCGAGCGACTTCCTCGCAGGCACTCGCGAGGAGTGCGCTCGAGGCTCCACCTCACCCATCGAGCAGACTTGCGCTCAGGGCATCGAACGCGTCTTGCGTGCCGACGGCCTCGCTTATCTGGTTCAGGGTCTCGCGCAGTTCGGCCGACGTCTGCGCCCGACCGACGGTCGCGCCTGGCGTTGCGTCGATCGCTCGGGCGTGAGCGAGGGCCAGACGGAGCCAGCCGGCAAGCTCGGCCTTGCGCTGCTGCGCAGATGCGTCGCCCTTGGGGAACAGGGCGCGGAACTGCGCCGCCACGCCCTGGTAGACAGGGCCCGGCGGCGCAGTCGGCATCGGGATCAGTGACGCCTGTTCCTGTGCTCGTCGTGCCATGCGCGCATGGTACCTCTCCTCGCCTCATAGAGCAAAGCACCAAGCCCGGACGCGACGATGCACATCAAGAACACGATCAGACCCGACGGCTCCGTTTCACGTGAAACATCCGCCGGTGAACCCGAGGTTCGCGCATCGGGGACAGTCGTCGGTGAGGTCATGCTGGGGGTAGGGAGTGGGGCCGGCGACGGCAGCGGGCTTGGGGCCGGCGCTGCCGCCGTCGGGGTCGCGGGGGCCGAACTCGGCCAGGTGATCGATGACGGTGCGGACGCTGGTAAGGACTCTGGTGACGCGAGCAACGCG
>JBOFLR010000469.1:0-3482 GCA_051657965.1 Dermatophilaceae bacterium | reverse complement strand
GCGACGGCGAGCGCTGCCGCCGCGGTGTCGGCGTTGACGTTCAGCACCTGGCCCTCGACCTCGAGATCGGGCGCGACGGTGGAGACGACGGGGATGCGGCCGGCGTCGAGGATGTCCTGCACCGCCGACGGACTGACCTTCTCGACGTCGCCGACCAGGCCGAGGTCGACGTCCTCGCCCTCGACGACGAGCCGCTTCCGACGTGCGCCGAACAACCCGGCGTCCTCCCCGGAGATGCCGACCGCGAGCGGGCCGTGCTGGTTGAGCAACCCCACCAGCTCGCGGCCGACCTGGCCGGTGAGCACCATCCGCACGACGTCCATGACCTCCGGCGTGGTGACCCGCAGGCCGGCCCGGAACTCGCTGGACAGCCCCAGCCGGTCGAGCATGGCGCCGATCTGCGGCCCTCCCCCGTGCACCACGACCGGCCGCAGCCCGGCGTACCTCATGAACGCGACGTCCTGCGCGAAGGCGCTCTTCAGCTCGTCGTCGACCATCGCGTTGCCGCCGTACTTGACGACGACGAGCGCGCCCCGGAACCGCTCCAGCCACGGCAGCGCCTCGACCAGGGTGCGCGCCTTGGCCTGCTCGACCCGCGCCGCGGCAGCGTCGAGCACGCCCCGGACGGCGTGGACGGATGCGGTCATCGGCGGCAGTCCCCTCAGGTGGAGTAGGCGGAGTTCTCGTGGACGTAGTCGTGGGTCAGGTCGTTGGTCCACACGGTCGCGGTGGCGTCGCCGGCGTGCAGCTCGATCTCGAGACGCACCTCTCGGCCGGAGAGGTCGACGAGCGCCCGGTCCGCACCGACCCCGCCGGCGCGGCAGACCTGGATGCCGTTCATCGCGACGTCGAGGTCGGCCGGGTCGAAGGCGGCGCGCGTGGTGCCGACGGCGGCGAGCACCCGCCCCCAGTTCGGGTCCTCGCCGAACACGGCGCACTTGACCAGGGTGTTGCGGGCGACCGCCCGGGCCACCTCGACCGCGTCGTCGACGGATGCCGCGCCACGCACCTCGACCGCGATGTCGTGCCTCGCGCCCTCCGCGTCGGCCACGAGCTGCCTGGCCAGGTCCGCACAGACGTGCGTCACGGCATCCGTGAGCTCCTGCTGCGTCGGGGTGCTGCCCGAGGCTCCCGAGGCGAGCAGGACGACGGTGTCGTTGGTCGACATGCAGCCGTCGGAGTCCACCCGGTCGAACGTCACCGCGGTGGCGGCGCGCAGGGCGGCGTCCAGGGCAGCGGGACCGGCCACGGCATCGGTGGTGAGGACCACCAGCATCGTGGCGAGCGCCGGTGCGAGCATGCCGGCCCCCTTGGCCATACCGCCGACGACCCATCCGACGGCGTGGTGCTCGGCGGTCTTCGGCACGGTGTCGGTGGTCATGATCGCCTCGGCGGCCGCGTGGCCGCCACCGGCGGAGAGGGCGGATGACGCCGCCTCGGCTCCGGCGAGGAGACGGTCCAGGGGCAGTCGCTCGCCGATGAGGCCGGTGGAGCACACGACGACGTCGGCGGAGGCGACACCGAGCAGGTGGGCGACGTGCTCGGCGGTGCGGTGGGTGTCGAGGAAGCCCTCGGGGCCGGTGCACGCGTTGGCGCCGCCGCTGTTCAGGACCACCGCGTCGACGCGGCCGTCCGCCACCACCTGGCGCGACCAGGTGACCGGCGCGGCCTGGACCCGGTTGCCGGTGAACACCGCGGCAGCGGTGTGGTGCGGGCCGTCGTTGACGACGAGTGCGACGTCGGACGCGCCGTTCGCCTTCAGGCCGCCCGCCACCCCACTGGCCCGGAAACCGCGTGGGGCGGTGACCGTCATCCTCGGCTCCCGCCGGGCAGCGTGCGCGGGGTGACGACGAAGCCGGCCCGCCTCCACGCCTCGGCCGCGTCGGTGACCCGGTCGGCCGGTACGAGGATCCAGTCGGTGTCGAACGTGGAGAGCCCGAGCACCGAGATGCCGACATCGGCGAGCGGGGTGAGGACCTCCACGAAGACCCCGACGGCGCTGAAGGCGAGCGGCCCGGCGACCTCCACGGCGCGGTACGGGCCTTCGGTCTGCACGTCGTCGCGGACCACGCTGGTCAGGCAGACGACAGAGGTCTCGTCGGCGGATCGGGAGAGCGAGGCGAACGGGCCCTGCTCCCAGTCGAAGCCGGGTTCCGCACCGGCGGGAAGCCGGACGATCGCCAGGTCCTCCGGATGCAGCATGAGGTGTCTGGGCATCGTGGTCACGGGGCGACTCCGGCGACGGGCAGGCCCGTGGCCTCCGGCAGGCCGAGGGCGAGGTTGAGGCACTGCACAGCGGCTCCTGCCGTGCCCTTGGTGAGATTGTCGACCGCGGCGACGGCGACCACGCGACCGGCTCGCGCGTCCAGGGCGACCTGGACGTGGACGGTGTTGCTGCCGAGCACGCTGCCGGTGCTCGGCCACCGGCCTTCGGGGAGCAGGTGCACGAACGGCTCGTCGACATAGGCCTGCGCCCACACCTCGCGCACGGCGTCCGCCGTGGTGCCCACCACCGCACGGGCCGTGCAGGTGGCGAGGATGCCGCGCGGCATCGGTGCGAGGGTCGGGGTGAACGAGACGGTGACCGGCGTTCCCGCCGCGTCGGCGAGGTCCTGCTCGATCTCCGGGGTGTGCCGGTGCACGCCGCCGACGCCATAGGGCGTCATCGCGCCCATCACCTCGGCGCCGAGCAGGTGCGGCTTCGGCCCCCTGCCCGCGCCAGACGTGCCCGACGCGGCGACGACGACCACGTCATCCGGTTCGACGATCCCGGCCACCAGACCCGGGGCGAGGGCAAGCGAGATCGCGGTGGGGTAGCAGCCGGGAACGGCGATGCGCCGGGCGCCGGCGAGCGCGTCGCGCTGTCGCCCGGCGGTCGTCGACAGCTCGGGCAGGCCGTAGGGCCAGCTGCCTGCATGCGGAGTGTCGTAGAAGGCGCCCCAGGCGGCCGCGTCGCGCAGCCGGAAGTCGGCGCCACAATCGACGACGACGGCGTCGCTCCCCAGAGCTTCGGTGAGGGCGGCGGAATGGCCGTGTGGAAGGGCGAGCACGACGGCGTCGTGGCCGGCGAGAGCCGCGGGCGTCGTCTCCTCGAGCATCCGGTCGGCGAGCGGGGTCAGGTGCGGATGTATCGCGCCGAGCGGTTGCCCGGAGCTCACCGACGCGGTGAGAGCACCGACCTCGAACGCCGGGTGCCCGAGCAGTAGACGCACTACCTCACCTCCGGCGTACCCGCTCGCTCCTGCCACCGCGATCCGCACAGTGAATGAGTATACACACTTTGCCAACTATATACAGCTGTCGCGATCGTTGCCGTGCGCCCGGCCGCCGGGTCTCAGACCCGCTGTGCCGCACCGAGGGCTTCGGCCGCGGCCCGGGCGGCCGCGTCGCGGAGGATACTCACCTCGTCGGTGGTCAAGGTCCGGTCCGGGGCGCGGAAGGTGAGCCGGTAGGCCAGGGACTTGCGACCGTCACCGACCTGA
>JBOFLR010000468.1:0-2788 GCA_051657965.1 Dermatophilaceae bacterium | reverse complement strand
GGCGTCGAAGGACGGGATCACGCTGCTCCAGCTCCTCGACGATCTCGATCTGACGGGGATCCCCGGACGCGATGAGGTCCGCCCGGATGACGGGTGCCGGAGCATCGGGCGGCGAGGCGACGGTCGGGTACCAGAACGGAGACGCAAGACGGAGGTTCCCGGAGTCAGTACGTCTGAGGCGCAACATCTTTCGCACGGTGGCCCGATGGGCCTCATCGGCGTAGACCGTGACGGTCGTGGCGCGCAGTGGCAGGTCCATCGCCTCCGCTGCGGCCTCGCCGGTCAGCCACGCGGGGGCAAGGTTCGACTCGGCGAGTGCGTCCCGAACCTCGCCGACCGAGAAGCGGCAGTCGTAGCGCTCCGGGCTGTGCCACTTCGCGTAGCTCTTGAGGTAGGCGCTCGTCCAGGCGTCGAGCAGGCGCCGCGGTTCCAGCAGCACCCCGGTGCGGCTGGCATACCCGGACCGTTCGAGGTCGGCCACTGCCGACTGCACGGTTCCCAGAGAAGCAGGAAGCCGGTCGGCGAGCTCCCGCAGGGGCGACGCCAGCGACAGCGGATCGAGAAGGGCGAGGAGACTGACACTCAATCCGGTCGGGGTCAGGGCAGCTGTCGGGGCGGCACGCTCGCCGTGCCGAGGAGGACGGGTGCGCGCCGGACGGGGCTCCTCCACGGCAAGAGGATCCAGCTCGACGGCGAGGCCCGGGAAGCGCAGGTGCCCTCCGCCTCTACCATCGATCCAGCTGACGCCCGACGACCACATCTGATCGGCGACGACGGCGTCGATGTCCGGCGCGACCACGAGTGGCGCAGGACCTGGCCGCGAGGCGTTGTGGACCGGTACGACTACCTGGACCCACTCGGCGGACACGGGTGAGACCGCGCGCTCCCGCGTGGCGAAGACCTGTGACGTGCCATGTCCGCGCACGACGAGCCGGCCGTCGAACGCACCGGCCGGGTCGGCCGAGTACCGCGTCTCGAATCCCTCCCGGTGGAGGCGCTCGCGAACCCGTGCCATCAGCGCGCTCTGTCGGGTGTTCAAGATCTCCACGTGTTCAGTTTATCTGAACACACGCCGAACTCGAACGTAGCTGCCGAGCCAGATCTGACACGACGGTGGGTCGTCTCGAGGGCGATGACGGGGTGAGCGGTCGTCATCCGGTCACGCATTCACCCCGCAGACGGCGTGACGCTAGACCGGTCGCTGCGCGTCCTCGTCGGACGCGGCGGAGGAGATGGGCGCGACACCGGGTGCAGCGGGCGAGTCACCGCCGCCGTCGGAGCGGTCGCCGTCCTCGCCGCCGGCACGTCGGAGGCGGGCGATCACCGGCCAGAGGAGGACCCCCAGGACGACGGCGTAGCAGACCCAGGCGACCGGACCGCCGACGAGCCCGTGGAGCTCGCCGCCGGTCGTCTGCAGGGAGCGCCGCAGGTGCCGCTCGAACAGCGGTCCGAGGATGGTCCCGACGATCAGCGGCAGCACCGGGAAGCCGAAGCGCCGCATCGCGAAACCGACCCCACCGAGGGCCAGGAGCAGGAACAGGTCGAACGGCTGGGCGTTGACGGCGTACGCCCCCATCGACGCGAAGAACAGGATGCCGGCGTAGAGGTACGGGCGCGGGATCCGCAGCAGCCGGGCCCAGGTCGGGGCGAGCGGCAGGTTGAGCAGGAGGAGCATCGTGTTGCCGACGAAGAGGCTCGCCACGAGCACCCAGACGAGGTCGGGCTGCTTGGTGAGCAGCAGCGGCCCCGGCTCGATGCCGTAGGACATGAACGCCGCGATGATGATCGCGGCCGTCGCGTTCGTCGGCAGGCCGAGCGCCAGCAGCGGCACCATCGTGCCCGCGGCGGAGGCGTTGTTCGCCGCCTCGGGCCCGGCGACTCCCTCGATGGCCCCCTTGCCGAACTCCTCCGGGTGCCTGGCGAGCCGGCGCTCGGTGAGGTACGACAGGAACGTGGGGATCTCGGCGCCACCGGCCGGGATCGCCCCGAACGGGAACCCGAGCGCGGTGCCGCGCAGCCACGGCCTCCACGAGCGGCCCCAGTCCTCGCGCGACAGCCACGGACGACCGACGGGGATGACGGCCGCGGCCTTGCGCCGCAGGTGCGCGGCCACCCACAGCGCCTCGCCGACGGCGAAGACGCCGACCGCGACGACGACGACGTCGATGTTGTCGGCGAGGAACGGGCTGCCGAAGGTGAGCCGCTGCTGGCCGGTGACGAAGTCGGTGCCGACGAGGCCGAGGGCGAGTCCGAGGAGCAGCGCCGCGAAGCCGCGGACCCGCGAGGACCCGAGGATCGCCGCGGTCCCGACGAACGCCACGAGGATGATCGCGAGGAACTCCGGTGAACCGAGGGTGATGGCGAACTCGACGACCTGGGGCATGACCAGGACGATGAGGAGCGTCCCGATCGTGCCGGCGACGAACGACCCGATCGCCGCCGTCGCGAGCGCCTGCGCCGCTCTCCCGCCCTTGGCCATCGCGTTGCCCTCGAGGGCGGTGACGACCGACGCGGACTCCCCGGGGGTGTTGAGCAGGATCGATGTCGTCGACCCGCCGTACATCCCGCCGTAGAAGATGCCCGCGAAGAGGATGAGTGACTGCTCGACGGGCAGTCCGTAGGTGAGCGGGAGGAGCAGCGCGACGGTCATCGCCGGGCCGATGCCGGGCAGGACCCCGACGGCGGTGCCGATGAGGACGCCGAGCAACGCGACGAGGAGGGTCGTCGGCGTGAGGATGTCGGCGAAGCCGCCGAGTAGCCCGTTCAGGTTGTCGGTCACCGGATTCCC
>JBOFLR010000467.1:0-1831 GCA_051657965.1 Dermatophilaceae bacterium | reverse complement strand
AGGACGCCGTCGACCAGCTGCTGCGCGAGGGCGTGCTCGTCGACCTCTACGCGGTGGTGCGCTCCGGCATCCGCGTCTCGCAGCGGTCGTACTCGATCAAGAAGCTCGAGCCGCTGTACATGGCGCAACGCGAGGGCGCAGTCACGTCGGGTGACCAGAGCATCGTCGTCTACCACCAGTTCCTCGCCGCGACCGTCGAGCAGCGCACCGACGAGGCGGCCGCGTTGCTGGGCGAGATCGCCGACTACAACCGCGACGACTGTGTCTCCACCTGGCTGCTGCGCGACTGGCTGCTCAGCGTGGTGCCCGGGCCTCGGATCCCGCGGGACCGGGCCGGCGAGGTAGCGCCGGCGGTCAGCGACAAGCGGCTCGCCGCGCTCGATCTCGAGGCCGCGCTTCGTGCACTCGTCGACGAGGTGCCGGTCGCCGACCGGACCCCCGAGCACCACGCGGTCGCGATGGTGGCGGCTTCCGTGCTGTTCCATGCCCGAGAGGACAAGCCCACCTGGCAGGAGCACTTCGAGCGGCTGCGCCTGCCGGTGCGCGACTGGCGTGGCGCCGACGGCGTGTTCGTCGTGGAGCGTGCGGAGGTCGAGCGCGCCTGGTTCCGCGAGACCCCGAGGCAGCGGCCGAGGCGGTGGGTGCAGCTGCACGGCGAGCCCATGCGCGGCATCCCGCTCACGACGTCGAGCAGGGTGAGCGCGGTGTACGCGGTGCCGGCCCCGACCGGCGTGGCAGCCGAGGCGGGGCACGCCAACGCGCGCAGCACGGCATCCGTCACCGTGTTGGATGCCGTGGAGCACCTGGCCCCGAACGGCCGGCTGCACCAGTCGCTGCTGGTCGAGGAGCTGCAGCCGAAGCAGGGCGAGGAGCACGCCGAGCTGCCGGCGGCGCTCGTGCCGTCCGATGTCATCGGCACCGGCCCGATCGACGCCGCGATCGCCGAGGTGGCGGAGCAGGTGCGGCGCACCGGCGTGCTGCCCGAGTCGGCGGCGGTGGACGTGCTGCTCCGCCGGCCGCCGCGGCTGGCTCGCGGCGCCTCGTTGCCACCGGTCGGCACCGGCGAGGAGCGGCACGCCGACGCCGTCGCCGCGGCACTGCTCGCCATGCGGGATTCCTACGTCGCGGTGCAGGGGCCGCCCGGCACCGGCAAGACGCACGTCGGAGCGCAGGTGCTGGCGCAGCTCGTCGAGCGGGGGTGGCGTATCGGGGTGACCTCGCAGTCGCACGCCGCCGTCGAGCACCTGCTCACCCGGGTGGTGGCCGCCGGGACGCCGTCGCACCTGGTGGCCAAGGAGCCGAGGGCCACCGCCGACCCGGTGTGGACCGCCTTGGGAAAGGCCGACGAGCTGGCCGCGTTCGCCGCCGCCCGGTCGGCCGACGGCACGGGGTACGTCGTCGGCGGCTCGGCCTGGGACCTCACCAACACCGCCCGGGTCCGGCGCGGCCAGCTCGACCTCCTCGTCGTCGACGAGGCCGGTCAGTTCTCCCTCGCCAAGACCCTCGGGGTGGCGGTGAGCGCGCAACGGCTGTTGCTGCTCGGCGACCCGCAGCAGCTGCCGCAGGTGTCCACCGGTATCCATGCCGAGCCCGTCGACGCCTCGGCGCTCGGCTGGCTGCTCGGCGGCGAGGCCGTGCTGCCGGCGACTCGCGGCTACTTCCTCGAGACCACGTGGCGGCTGCATCCTGCGCTCACCGCACCGGTGTCTCGGCTCGCCTACGCCGGGCAGCTGCGCTCGGCCGAGCACGTCACCGGTGCGCGGCGGCTGGAGGGCGTCGAACCCGGGCTGCACGTGCGCCTGGTCGACCACCGCGACAACTCCACCTGGTC
>JBOFLR010000466.1:0-2059 GCA_051657965.1 Dermatophilaceae bacterium | reverse complement strand
GTTCAGTCATGGCGCTATAGCGCCATGACTGAACGGGATGCTCCTGACTCCGCGGTAGATCCTCCGTCTCCGTACCGGTCCTGAGCGATCTCCGTACTCACCACGGACGTGCCGGACGGGCCCGCCGACCTACGTTCGCCGCATGAGCGACACGCCGGGCACCGCGGAGCAGATCGTCAGCCTCCCCACCGGCGGCGGCGCGGTGCGCGGCATCGGCGAGAAGTTCGCCCCCGACCTGCACACCGGCACCGGCAACGTCACCGTGCCGGTCGAGATCCCGGCAGGACGCCGCGGGTTCCAGCCGAACCTCGCCCTGGGCTACAGCTCCGGCTCGGGCAACGGGCCGTTCGGTCTCGGCTGGTCCCTCGGCGTACCGGGCGTGACCCGGCAGACCGCGCGCGGGTTGCCGACCTACGACGACGCGAAGGACACGTTCGTGCTGTCCGGGGCCGAGGACCTCGTCGCGGTCGAGAGCCGGCCCGGCGTCATCCGCTACCGGCCCCGGACCGAGGGCCTGTTCGCGCGCATCGAGCACCACACCGGCGACGGCCACGACTACTGGCTGGTGCGGACCCGCGACGGACAGGTCAGCCACTACGGCACCCCACGACCGGATGCCGCGCCGGCGGACTGGCGCGACCCCGCCGTGCTCGCCGACCCGGCCGACCCGGGCCGGGTCTTCGCCTGGCGGCTCAGCCGCACCACCGACCCGTTCGGCAACGTCATCGCCTACGAGTACGAGCACGACTCAGGGGGCGGCGCGGCGGATGACGGCGACCCGGCCGACGCCGAGCCGCCGTGGACCCAGAGCTACCTGGCCCGCATCCGGTACGTCGACCACCCCGACGCCGCCGGCGGCTTCCTCGTCTCGGTCGCCCTCGAGTACGAGGAACGACCCGACGTGCTGCACGACCGCCGCCCGGGGTTCGAGGTGCGGACCCGGCTGCGGTGCAGTGAGATCCAGGTCCACTCCGCGGAGGTGCCCCAGCATCCGGTCCGGGTCCAGCGGCTCCGGTACCGGGAGGCGGCGCACACCAGGTGTTCGCTGCTCACCGGCGTCCAGGTCGAGGGCCGGGACGGACCGGCCGTGCAGAGCCTGCCGGCACTGGCCTTCGAGTACACCGAGTTCGACCCGGCCGGAAAGGAGTTCGCGCCGCTCTCCGGGCCGGACCTGCCGAGCCAGTCGCTGGCCGGCTCCGAGCTCGAGCTGGTCGACCTGAACGGCAACGGGCTCCCCGACATCCTCGACACCAGCGGCGGCACGATGCGGTCCTGGCGCAACCTCGGCGACGGCGCGTTCGCCCGGTCCCGGCCGATGACCGACGCCCCGGCCGGGGTGAGCCTGGCCGACCCCGGCGTCGCCCTGCTCGACGCGGACGGGGACGGCCGGGTCGACCTCATGGTCGGCACCGAGGGCCTGGCCGGCTACTTCCCGATGGGCGAGGACGGCTGGGACCAAAGCTCGTTCCACCGCTACGAGGCCGCGCCGAGCTTCGCCGTCACCGACCCGGAGGTGCGACTGGTCGACCTGGACGGCGACGGCGTCATCGACGCGCTACGGACCGGGACCCGGTTCGAGTGCTTCTTCAACGATCACCAGAGAGGCTGGCACGCAACGCGGTTCGTACCGCGCGGCAACTACCCGGACTTCCCGGACGTCAGCTTCTCCGACCAGCGGGTACGGCTCGGCGACATGAGCGGCGACGGCCTGCAGGACATCGTCCTGGTCCACGACGGCCGGGTGGAGTACTGGCCCTCCCTCGGTCGCGGCGACTTCGCACCGCGGCGGCTGATGCGGGACAGCCCGCACTTCCCCCTCGGCTACGACCCGCGCCGGATCCTGGTCGGCGACGTGGACGGCGACGGCGTGGCCGACCTGGTCTACGTCGACGACGACGCGGTGACGATCTGGCTCAACCAGTCCGGCCAGGGATGGAGCGCACCCGTCGAGATCACGGGCACGCCCCGGGTCTCGGACCTGTCGACGGTGCGGCTGGTCGACCTGCACGGACACGGCCTCGGCGGTCTGCTGTGGACCTCGCCGGTAGGCCCGGTCGGG
>JBOFLR010000465.1:0-9688 GCA_051657965.1 Dermatophilaceae bacterium | reverse complement strand
GTGCGCCGGATGGTCGACTCCGGGCGACTGCCGGCCATCCACGACGACGCCGGCCGGCTCGTCGTCGAGGGCACCGACCTGGCCACCGTCGCCCGCGAGGGAGCCCACCCCGCACCGGTCGGCGAGGTGGCCGAGGAGTCCGCCCGCAACCGCATGCGCGGCATCGTCATCCGGGTCCTGCGCGACACCGTGATGGCCCAGGTCGAGCTGCAGTGCGGGCCGTTCCGCATCGTGTCGCTGATGTCGCGCGAGGCCGCCGACCAGCTCGGTCTCGAGGTCGGCTCGGTCGCCATCGCCTCGATCAAGTCCACCAACGTCGTCGTCGGCATCCCCCGGTGAGCCGGATGACGACGCACCCCGGACGCCGGTCACGTCGCCTCCCGCTCGGCACGCCACGGCCACCGCACGTGCCGCCGGAGGCCGCTCGGCACCTCAGGCCGGGCACCGTCCCGGCCGTCGCGCTGCTCCTCGCCCTCACCGCGTGCAGCACACCGGCCGAGCCCGACCCTGCGTCATCCGGCCCGGGGCGTGGCGCCGGCGAGGTGACCGTGCTGGCCGCGGCCTCGCTCACGAGACCGCTCACCTCGCTCGCCGAGGCCTACGAGACAGCCCACCCCGGCACGACGGTCTCGTTGAGCTTCGGGTCGAGCACGACTCTCGCACAACAGATCTCGCAGGGAGCGGACGCCGATCTCCTCCTCAGCGCCGGCACCGGCCCGCTCGAGCGGCTCGGTGACGTCACCCCCACCGCCACGGCCACGATCGCCCGCAACACCCTCGAGATCGCCACCCCTCCTGACGACCCGGCAGACGTCGGCTCGCTCGCCGACCTCGCCGGTGACGACACCGCCGTGGTCCTCTGCGCCGAGACCGTCCCGTGCGGCAAGGCCGCCGACGAGGTACTCGCCAGGGCCGGGGTCGAGGCGAACGTCGTCTCCCGCGAGGTCGACGTCGCCGCGACGCTCACGAAGGTCACCCTCGGCGAGGCCGATGCCGCGGTCGTGTACCACTCGGACGTCGTCTCGGCCGGGGGCGCGGTGCGCGGCGTGCCGATCCCGGCGGCGCAGAACACCGTGCTCGCGTACCCGCTCGCGCGGTTCGGGTCGGATGACGCCGCCGTCGCCTTCGCTGCATACCTCGCCGGCCCGGAGGCGCAGCGGACCCTCCAGGACGCAGGGTTCCTCGCGCCGTGACCGCACCTCGCACCACGAGCGCACCACGCTCCGTGACGCCGCCCGGACGCGCATCGTCGCCGCGCCTGGTCGCCTCCCGCGCAGCACTCGTCGTGCCGGCCGGTCTCGCCACGGCACTGATCGTCGTCCCACTCCTCGGCCTGCTCGCCGGCACCGACTGGTCGCAGCTGCCCGACCGGCTCACCGACCCGATGGTACGTCCGGCGCTGCGGCTGTCGGCCCTCACCACCTCCGTCACGGTGCTCGTCTGCGTCGCGCTCGGCACCCCGCTCGCCTGGCTGCTCTCCCGGGCCGACGGCCGGGGCGCCACCTGGCTGCGGGCGATGCTCACCGTGCCCGTCGTCCTGCCCCCCGTGGTCGGCGGCGTCGCGCTGCTCCTCGCCTACGGGCGCCAGGGTGTCGTCGGCGCTCCGCTGCTGGAGCTGGCCGGCATCCGGCTACCGTTCACCCCGGTCGCGGTGGTGCTGGCGCAGGTGTTCGTCGCGTTGCCCTTCTTCGTGCTCACCGCCGAGGGTGCGATGCGCGGGATCGACCGCCGGGTACTCGATGTCGCGGCGACCCTCGGCGCACGACCCCTGCGGGTGCTCACCCACGTCGCCCTGCCGATGGCAGCACCCGGAGTGGCAGCAGGTGCCGCGCTCGCATGGGCCCGGGCGCTCGGCGAGTTCGGAGCCACGATCACCTTCGCGGGCAACTTCGCCGGCCGCACCCAGACTGCTCCGCTCGCCGTGTACGTGGCCCTGCAGGACGACCCGCAGACCGCGGTGGCGCTCAGCCTGGCGATGCTCGTCGTGTCGGTCGCGGTGCTGGCGCTGATGCGCGGGCGGTGGCTGCGGTGAGCCGTCATCCGCCACGCGACCGGTGGTGCCCGTGAGCCTCGACGCGCACCTCCGGGCAACCCGCGGACCGGTCACGCTCGACCTCCCGCTCGTGGCCCGCGACGGCGAGGTCGTCGCCGTCCTCGGCCCCAACGGCGCCGGCAAGACCACCGCCCTGCACGTGCTCGCCGGTCTGACGCGGACGTCATCCGGTCACGTCCAGGTCGACGGACACCCATGGGCGGATGACGGCACGCACCTCCCGGCGTCGGAGCGTGCGGTCGGCCTGCTCGCCGCCGAGCACCTCCTGCTGCCCCACCTCACTGCTCGGGCGAACGTCGCGTTCGGCCCGCGAAGCAGGGGGATGACGCGCCGCGCCGCCGCAGCCGCGGCCGACCGCGAGCTCGCTGCACTCGGCGTGGCCCACCTCGCCGACCGCCGGCCCGGCACGCTCTCCCACGGCCAGGCCCAGCGCGTCGCGCTCGCCCGGGCGCTGGCCACCTCGCCCCGGCTGCTGCTGCTCGACGAGCCGCTCTCCGCGCTCGACCCCGAGACCCGCCCGCAGGTACGCGCCACCCTCGCGGAGCGGCTGCGTCACTACGACGGGTCGACCGTGCTCGTGACGCACGACCCGCTCGACGCCCTCACCCTCGCCGACCAGCTCGTCTTCCTCGACCACGGCACCGTGGTGCAGCACGGACCACCCGGCGAGGTCGTCGCCCGCCCCCGCACGCCCTACGTCGCCTCGGTGGTCGGCCTCAACCTCCTCTCCGGGCAGAGCGTGGATGACGGTCACGTCACCACCGCGCTCGGCCTCGTCACCACTGCCGGCCACGACCACCGCGGGCCCTCGTGGGTGGCGTTCTCCCCGGCTGCCGTCGCGCTGTACCCCGGCCCATCGGGAGGGTCGGTGCGCAACGTGTGGCCGGCGGTGGTGGCCTCGGTCGAGCTGGTCGGCCAGCACGCGCGGGTGCGGCTCGACGTCGTCGATCCCGTGCCGCGCGGTGCGGCCACCGACCCGGTGGCGCACGGTGCGGCCACCGCGATCGTCGCGGAGGTGACGCCCGCGGCGCTCGCCGAGCTGCGGCTGCATCCGGGCTCGCGCGTGTGGGCCGGCGTCAAGGCGACCGAGGTGCGCGCGTACCCAGCCTGACCTCGGTCTCTCTGCATCTGTCAGCGAAGAGCCACAATTGTGGCCATGAGCAATCGAGCCGTTGCGCCAGGTCCGCGACAATCTCAGTGAGGTGGTCGATCGCGTCGAGCGAGAGCACGAGCGCGTGACCGTCCCTCGCAACGGTCGCGCGGCCGCCGTGATCCTCAGCCCCGAGGACCTCGCGCAGCTGGAGGAGACGCTCTCGGTCCTCGGCGACCCCGAGGCACTGGCCGACATCCGCGAGGCGGATGCCGCGTATGCGGCGGGTGACGTGGTGCGGGGAGTCGACGCGGTCCGCGCGCTCCGTCGGTGAGCCGGGACGAGTCGTACGAGCTGGTCCTCACGCCCCCGGCGGTTCGCGCCGTGCGTACTGGCCTGCCCGAAGCAGTAGCATCCGCGGTCGACGAGTTCGTCACCGGAGCACTCGTCGAGAACCCGTGGCGGGTGGGGCAAACCTCTTCGAGGTGACTTCTCGGGCGTGCTCTCGGCGCGCCGGGGCACCTACCGCGTCCTCTATCGCGTGAACGAGAGGCGACACGAGGTCGTGGTGCTGCGCATCGACCACCGCCGCGACGCCTACCGGCCCGGCTGAACCTCGCTCACCGGCTCGAGCAGCACCACGCGACCGCCGATACCCCACTCGGTCACCAGCACCTCACCGGTGCGACGCACCGCGATGCCGTGCGGGCTGCCGAACCGGCCGGGCGTGCGCGGTGCCGGGACGAGCGCGCCGTCGACCTCGGCGTTCGGGAACGAGTCCGGTGGGAAGTCGACCGGCGTCGGGATCGTCGAGATCAGCGTGTCGTCGGCTCCGAAGACCGCGAGGCCGCCGTGCAGCTCGGTGACCCAGAGCAGGTCGTCGTGCACCGCCAGGCTCGACGGACTGGTCAGCACGCCCTCGCCGAAGACGCCGAGCAGCGTCCCGTCGAGACCCAGGCTGACGATCCGCCGCCGGCCACGATCGGCGACGAGCAGTCGCGGCGTCGGCCCGCGCCGATCGACGAACAGCCCGTGCGGCGTCGAGAATGGGACACCGGTGGCGCTGCCGTCGACGGTCCACTCCGCCTCGCCGGAGGCCGAGAACCCGTGCACGAGCGACTCGCCGTAGCCGTCGCCGACCCAGACCCGCCCGTCCGAGTCACGCCCCAGGCCGTCGACCGCCACTGCGGTCGGCCGCCAGGCCCTCCCGCCAGGTTCTTCGAGCCGCTGGATGACGCCGCCGCCCGCGTCGACCCGGATCACCGCCCCGGGGGTGTCCGCCTGGACGTACTCTCCATCGCGCGGCACCGACTTCAGTCCGGGGTCGGCGATCCACATCTCCCCGCCGGAGAGGGCGGCGAGCCCGTGACACTCCGTCGTGGGAACGGTCACGCGCGAGACGCCGCCGTCGGTGGCCACCCGGATGAGCGTCGAGCCGGACCCATCGGTGAACCAGAGGCCGTCGTCGCCGTCGACCGTGGCCCCGGAGTGAGACCACTCGGTCGGCTCGCTCTGGGCGGCGGCGAGCTCGCTCCACCGGTAGTGGCCGCCGCCGAGCTCGAGCAGCGGAGTCGTGCCGATCATGGCGACGAGCCTGTCGAACGGCGCAGGCTCCGAGCAAGCCCTCCTGCGACCGACTCGGCCGAAAGTCCCGGTTACGCTCGAACACATGCCGGTGACCAGGCTGATGCCGACCGACGAGGGCCGCGACCTCATCGAGCTGACCCGCGAGATCTGCGACAAGGAGCTGCGCCCACAGGTGGACGACGCCGAACGGGCCGCCGCCACCGGCGACGCCTTCCCGAGCGAGGTGTTCCGCACCCTCGGCAAGGCCGGCCTGCTCTCACTCCCGTACCCCGAGCAGTACGGCGGTTTCGCGCAGCCTTACGAGGTGTACCTCCAGGTGGTCGAGGAGATCGCGTCGGCATGGATGAGCGTGGGCGTCGGGGTCTCGGTGCACGCGCTCACCGCGTTCCCCGTGGCCGCGTTCGGCACCGACCAGCAGCGGGCCGACCTGCTCCCGTCGATGCTCTCCGGCGACCAGCTGGGCGCCTACTGCCTCAGCGAGCAGCTCGCCGGGTCGGACATCGCCGCGATGACCACCCGCGCCACGGCATCCGACGGCGTCTACCGGGTCAAGGGCCGCAAGGCATGGATCAGCCACGCCTCTCACGCCGACTACTACACGACGTTCGCACGCACCTCCGACGACGCCGGCAAGGGGCTCTCCTGTCTCGTGGTCCCGGCCGACGCTCCGGGCCTGTCGTTCGGTGCGCCGGAGCGGAAGATGGGGCTGCACTGCGACACCGTCGGCGAGGTCGGGTTCGACGACGTACCCGTCGACGCGTCCCGCCGCATCGGCGCCGAGGGCCAGGGGATGACGATCGCGCTCGCCGCGCTCGACGCCGGCCGGCTCGGAATCGCGGCCGCCGCAACGGGATTGGCGCAGGCCGCCCTCGACCTCGCGGCGTCCTACGCGAAGGAGCGCCGCCAGTTCGGTAGGGCGATCGGCGAGTTCCAGGGCCTCTCGTTCCTGCTGGCCGACATGGAGGCCGCGGTCACCAGCGCGCGCGCCACCTACCTGCACGGCGCCCGGCTGAAGGATGCCGGGCAGCCGTTCGGCAAGGAGGCCGCGGTCGCCAAGCTGGTGGCCACCGACGCCGCGATGCGGGTGACGACGGATGCCGTGCAGGTGCTCGGCGGCGCCGGGTACACCCGGGACTTCCCTGCGGAGCGGTACCTGCGCGAGGCGAAGGTGACCCAGATCTTCGAGGGCACCAACCAGATCCAGCGGCTCGTCATCGGTCGCCACCTGGTCCGGTGAGCCTCGCCGCCCCGATTTCGCACTCGCCGGAACTCGGCCCGGGTCGCCGTCGTCGGACCACCATGAGCCGCATCTCACCCCGTTCTCCGCTCACCCACCGATCTCGTCTCGCGCTGGTCACCGCGGCTGTCGCCGTCGGGCTGCTGAGCGGCTGCGGCTCGACCGACGCCACGTCGACGTCGAGCACCGGCGCCGAGGCCACCACACCGGGCACGTCGTCCCCTCCGGCGACATCCCCGCCCATGCCGTCCACCACCTCCCCGCCACCCAGCCCTGGGCCGGCACCCAGCAGCCCACCACCCACCGGCGGCGTGCCGACATCGGTCACGAGCCGGCCCGAGGTCGAGGCGGCGGTCGCCGACGCCGCCGAGCGTGCCGGCGTGGCCCGTGCGCAGGTCGTGCCGACCTCCTACCAGCGAGTCACGTGGACCGACGGTTCGCTCGGCTGCCCACAGAAGGGCATGTCGT
The DNA here is from genome assembly GCA_051657965.1 of Dermatophilaceae bacterium. Taxonomy (GTDB): domain Bacteria; phylum Actinomycetota; class Actinomycetes; order Actinomycetales; family Dermatophilaceae; genus JBOFLG01. The sequence goes on along the minus strand of JBOFLR010000465.1, from coordinate 3,253 downwards.
ACACCCAGGCCGAGGTCGAGGGCGAGGTGCTGGTCGTGCGAGCCAGCGGGACCGTGCTCCAGTACCACGCACGCCTCGGGGGCCCGTTCATCCACTGCGCGAACCCCAGCGCCGCGTACGCACCACCTCCCTGAGGTGACTGCTCGTGCCGCTCCCGAGGCGACTGCTCGGTGCCGCTCCCGAGGCGGCTGCTCCGCCGCTCCCGCCTCGGGCGACCGGCACGGACACGTGAAAAGACCGGGCCATCTCATACCTGGCCCGGTCCCGGTCGACGCTAGGTGCTCCGCCTGACGAACGACGGAACCGACACGCGAGTCGAGACGAACTGCGCGTGAACGGATGACGCACCCGACCCGCCGCTCCGCCTGGACCCGTCCACCCGTTCACCATGTCGCCGCCATGGCGGCCAAACGGATGGACGGCGTCGACATGTGGACGTCGACCACCGATGTCGCCGCCATGGCGGCGACATCGGGCAGGCACGCGCAGGGTCAGCCGGCGGCTGAGGCGAAGGCGTCCTCGAGCAGGTCGAGCCCCTCGTGCAGCAGGTCGTCGCCGATCGACAGCGGTGGCAGGAAACGGATGACGTTGCCGTGCGTTCCGCAGGTCAGCGTCACCAGGCCACGCTCGTGACAGGCCTTGCTCACCGCGGCGGTGAACGCGGATGCCGGTTCCCTGGTGCGACGGTCCGTCACCAGCTCCATCGCGACCATCGCCCCCCGGCCACGGATGTCGCCGACCTCGTCGAACTTCTCCGCGAGCCGCCCCAGCCGGTCGGTGAGCGCCGCGCCGATCTCACGTGCTCGACCGGCCAGGTTCTCGGCCGCCATCGTCTCGATCGACGCGAGTGCGGCGGCGCACGCCACTGGGTTGCCGCCGTAGGTGCCGCCCAGCCCTCCCCCGTGCACGGCGTCCATGATCTCGGCGCGGCCGGTGACCGCCGCGAGCGGCATGCCGCCGGCGATGCCTTTGGCCGTGGTGATGAGATCCGGGACGACACCCTCGTGGTCGCAGGCGAACCAGTCGCCGGTGCGGCAGAAGCCGCTCTGCACCTCGTCGGCGACGAGGAGGATGCCGTGGGCACGGCACCAGTCGGCCAGGCCGGGCAGGAAGCCGGCCGGCGGGACGATGAAGCCGCCCTCGCCCTGGATCGGCTCGATGACGACCGCCGCCACGTTGTCCTCGCCCACCTGGGTGCGCACCAGGTCGGTGACGGTGCCCAACGCCTCCTCGGCGCATCGCTCCGCACCACCGGGCCACCGGTACGGATAGGCCATCGGCATCCGGTAGATCTCGGGCGCGAACGGCCCGAAGCGGTGCTTGTACGGCATGTTCTTCGCCGTCATCCCCATGGTGAGGTTGGTGCGGCCGTGGTAGCCGTGCTCGAACACCACGACAGCCGGACGACCGGTGGCGTGTCGGGCGACCTTCACGGCGTTCTCCACCGCCTCGGCGCCGGAGTTGAACAGCGCTGACCGCTTCTCGTGAGACCCGGGGGTCAGCTCGTTGAGCTTCTCGCACACCGCGACGTACGGCTCGTACGGCGTGACCATGAAGCACGTGTGGGTGAACCGGGCGATCTGCTCCTGCACCGCAGCGACGACGCGCGGGTTGCCGTTGCCCACGGTCGTGACCGCGATGCCCGACCCGAAGTCGATGAGCTGGTTGCCGTCGACGTCGCGCAGGATGCCGCCGGCCGCCTCGACGACGTAGACCGGAAGCCCGGTGCCGACCCCGGCGGCCACCGCAGCGGCCTTACGAGCGTGCAGCTCCCGGGAGCGCGGCCCGGGGATCGCGGTGGCGAGGTGGCGCTGCTGCTCGATCATGCAGGAGATCCTATCCGCGCCCTCAAGTCTCACCACCTGCGGAATCCCTGCTGTGGTGCGGTGTCGATCGGTGCGATCCGCAGGAGAAGGCGCGGTCGTCATCCACCCTGCGCGCCCGGACGACACTCGGCCGCGGCCCCCGGACGACGGCCAGCCGGAGTCGGCCGGACGACGGTCAGCCGGAGTTCTCGACGAGGTCGCTCCACACGGCGCTCGACCCACGGTGGCCGGCGACCACCGTGGTGACGACGACACCGACGCCGACGACCGCGAGCATCACCGAGACGACCACCGCGGTAGCTCCGGACGAGCCCGGACGGGCGAGCCAGAGCGCCGCTACCAGGGCGACGACGAGGAGAAGGGCCGCGACGTTCCGGGCCAGCTCTCCGGCTTCGGCGTGCTCCTCGACCGCCTCCAGCGCCGCACCGGCCAGACCGATGTCCCTCAGCCGGCTCTCCAGCGCCTCACCGCTCTCGGCGGCGACGAACGAGGAGGCAGCGGCGATGACCACGAGCGCGACGAGCGGCCACCGCAGGACCGCACGCCATGCCGGGCGAGCGCCGTAGCCCACCGCGGTCAGACCGGCCACCGGTGCCAGCACGACGACGGCATGGATGACGAGGATGTGGACGGGAAGACCCAGGACGGTGTCGAACATCGCAGCCCCCAGCATGAGCGGACAGGATGTCGAGAATACGTCGCTCGGCGGCGATGTCCAGGCCCGAGCGCTCGGCACGGATGCCGGCGCGGCCGCTCGCAGCGCCATGTCCAGCGTCGATGCCTCCGGTCACGGTGCTCATCGGTCGCTGCCCGGCCACCGCAGCGGACACGAAGACGCCCGGGAGACGCGTGCAGGGGGTTCGCGTCTCCCGGGCGTCGGCTCGGGGTTCCGATCGCGTGGCGGCCGGTACGGGCATACTCTAGCGACACGTCTCTGAGATTCGCCTGAGAACGGGGGAAGCGGCCGTGAGGGTGCTGTTGGTCGAGGACGAACGCCCGCTCGCCGATGCCCTCGGGGAAGCGCTTCGGGACGAGGGCTGGGTCGTCGACCACGTCGCCGACGGGCTGAGCGGGCTGCGGATGGCGACACTCGGCGAATACGACGTGATCGTCCTCGACATCATGATCCCCGGCATTCACGGCTACGACGTGCTGAAGCGGATTCGTGCCCAGCGGGTGTGGTCCCCCGTGCTCATGCTCACGGCGAAGGACGGTGAGTACGACGAGACCGACGCCTTCGAGCTGGGCGCCGACGACTACGTGACCAAGCCGTTCAGCACCCGCGTGCTGCTCGCCCGGCTCCATGCGCTCGCCCGCCGGGGTGCGCCGGAGCGGCCGGTGGCGTTGACCGCCGGAACGCTCAGCCTGGACCCGACGACGCGCCGCGTCATCCGCGAGGGACACGAGATCCAGCTCACCCCGCGAGA
>JBOFLR010000464.1:0-4540 GCA_051657965.1 Dermatophilaceae bacterium | reverse complement strand
AAGGTGGGCGTGAAGCTCGTTCTCGGCATCGCCGTGGCCGGGTGTGCCGAGGTGGCGGCCGGGCGCACACGGCGAGGCGCCGGCTCGGTCGCTCCGCTGGTGCGCGCCGCAGCCGGCCTGGCCCTGCTCGCCACGGCCGTGGCGGTCCTCTGGCCCTGACCTGGATGCTCCGTCCGGCGAGCGTGGCCGGGTCGGTCAGGGGATGAGGAGGAGCTTGCCGGTGGTACGGCGGTTCTCGAGGTCGTCGTAGGCGGATGACGCGTCGGCCAGCGGGTAGCGGCCGCCGATCGCCACGTGCAGGCTGCCGTCGGCCACGGCCGCGAACACCTCGCCGGCGCGCCACTCCAGCTCGTCACGGGTGGCGATGAAGTCCTTGAGCGAGGGCCGGGTGAGGGTGAGCGAGCCGCCGCGGTTGAGCCGTTGGATGTCGAACGGCGGCACCTGGCCGCTCGCCCCGCCGTACAGCACGAGCGTGCCGCGCCGGCGCAGCGCGTCGAGGGAGGCGTCGAAGGTGTCCTTGCCCACCCCGTCGTAGGCGACGTCGACGCCCCGGTCGCCGGTCGCCTGACGCACGGCCGTCGCGAGGTCGCCGGTCGCCCGGTAGTCGACGACGTGCTCGGCACCGAGGCTGCGAGCGATGTCGCACTTCTCCGGGCCGCCGGCGGTGGCCACCACGGTGCCGCCCCGGTGGCGCACCTGCTGCACGAGCAGCTGCCCGACCCCACCCGCCGCGGCGTGCACGAGTGCGACGGTGCCCTCCACCACCGGGTAGCTGCTGGTCACGAGATAGTGCGCGGTCAGGCCCTGGAGCATCACGGCGGCGGCCACCTCGAGGTCGACATCGCCCGGCACCACGACCAGCGACCGCGCCGGCTGCACGCTGAGGCCAGCGGCGCTGGCAGGTCCGTGCGGCCACGCCACCCGGTCGCCGACCCGCAGCGTCTCGACCCCCGGACCCACCGCGAGCACCACCCCGGCGCCCTCGTTGCCCGCGACGAACGGCGTCTCACCGGGGTAGATGCCCTCGCGCTGGTAGACGTCGACGAAGTTGACCCCGGCCGCAGCCACCTCCACCAGCACCTCGCCGGGGCCCGGCTCCGACACCGGCCGGTCCTCGACGGCCAGCACCTCCCGCCCACCGTGGCGGGTGACGACGAGGGCCGGACCGCGCAGCTCGCTCATGAGAGTCACCCTAGACGGCCGCGGAATCACCCTCGACGGATCGTTCGGCCGGCCTGCGCCTCACCGGGCCGCGGAGTCGATGCTCACTCACCGGGCGTTGGGTGACCGGACGGTCGGCACCCAGTAGCGCCGCTTGCCCTGACGCACGTCCTCGAGCACCCCGCCGTTCGCCTCGATGACACGCACCGACCCGTGGTTGCCTTCGTCGCAGGTGACCAGCACCGGGTCAACGCCCAGCGCGGCCGCCTCGGGCAGCACGAGCCGTAGCGCCTCGGTCGCGACGCCCCGGCGTCGGGCCGACGGTCGCACCGAGTACCCGATGTGGCCGCCCAGCTCGAGCAGGAACGACGTGAGCCGGTGCCGCACCGAGATCGACCCGAGGTACACGGCCGGCTCGGCCGCGTCGACCACCCAGAAGAACGTGCACGGCACGTGCCCGGCCGGCCGCGGCGAGTCCTCGCGCTCACGGCCTCGCCGCCACCGCACGAACTGCGTGAACCCCTCCATGGTCTCGAGCTGCTCGCGGGTGAACTCCACGCCGGGGTAGCCGTCCGGGTCCGCGTCCTCGACCCACGTCCCGTCTCCGTCGCGGTGCCCCTCGCCGGCCGCGACGAACTCGTCGTGCGCGTCGAGGTAGCTGCGCTGCATCCGGGCGTCGGGGCGGAGGAGGCGGACCGTCATCCGCCCACCGTAGGCGGCCCAGCCGGACGGCATCCACCGAATTACCCTCTGAGGGAACTGAGTACGTTGTCGAGCATCGCCGGGGTGAGTCGCCCGGTGAACGTGTTGTGCGGGCTCACGTGATACGACCCGACCACGCGGATGACGCGCGCCTCCTCGCGCGGGTGCGCGGGCGTCATCCGGACGGCGACCTCGGCGGCGTGCCCGAACCGCGGGCGTGGTGTGGGCACCTCCCAGCGGAGGTCGCGGGCGGCGCTCAGGGCCGCGTCCCAGGCGAGCCCGCCGAGGCAGAGCACGGCTCGCAGCCGGGGCGCGGAGAGCTCGAGGTCGCGGCGCAGCCAAGCCCCACAGGTGGCCCGCTCCTCCCCGGTGGGCTGGTTCCCGGGCGGTGCGCAGCGCACGGCCGCCACGATGCGGATGCCGTGCAGCGCCTGGCCGTCGCCCGCCGCCACCGAGGTGGACCGGGACGCGAAGCCGTTGCGGTGCAGCGCGGCGTACAGGAAGTCGCCGGAGGAGTCGCCGGTGAACATCCGGCCGGTGCGGTTGGTGCCGTTGGCTGCCGGGGCGAGACCGACGAGCAGCACCTCGGCATCGGCCTCGCCGAACGACGGGCCGGGTCGGCCCCAGTACGGCTGCCCCGCGAACGACGCCCTCCGTCCGGTGCGAGCCACCGACTCACGCCAGTCCACCAGACGGGGGCAGGCGCGGCACACCGAGATGCGCGCCTGCAGCTGCTCGACCGTGTGCGCCCCGGCGGCAAGGCGGCGCACACCGGCTGCCGAGCGGGCGGACGGCGTGCCGGGGGCTGCGGGGTCACCCGGCCAGCCGGTGCCGGGCGGCACCGGCGAGGAGAAGGGCCGCCCGGTGACCGGGTGCGGGTCGAGGTGGTGCACCGGCTCAACCTACGGTGGACCCATGTTCCGCGACGACGACCTCGAGCTCCTCGCCCGCCCGCTGCACGCCCTGCTCACCGTCGCACCACGCACGGGACGCTGGCCGGCGCCGCGCCCGGTGTGGTTCGAGCTCACCGACGCCGGCGAGTTGCAGATGTTCTCCGAGCCGGGCGCACCCAAGCTCGACCGTCTCCGGGAGCAGCCGCGAGCCTCGGTCGTCGTCGCGGCGTCACCCGGCGATGCCGACCACTGGATGGCGGTGGAGGGCACGGTCACGCTGCACGACGACGGCGGGTCCGACCTGGCGGCCCGACTGGCCGAGCGCTACGGGCGGGCCGACGACCCGGCCACCCAGGAGCTGGTCGAGCAGTGGCGGGCCGACGGCGTGGTCCGCATCGTCCTGCACCCCGAGAGGGTCGACCGCTTCCCGACGTGACCGGCGGCGCCGGACCGCGGAGCCGTGGTGCCGTGGTGCCGTCGGTACAGTGAGGCATCCGTCAGGCGCCCCCCTGCCCCCTCCGGAGCCTCCTCATGTCCTCACCGTCGTCCGGCGCGCTGTCGCTGGAGAACCCTGCGCTCGCCGCGAACATGCACGCCTACTGGGGCGGCTACGACCACCGGGGTGTCGCCCCGGCCGTCGACGGCCTGGTCACCTACTCCTTCGGCGTTCCCGACATCCAGTTGAGCGGTGTGCTGCGCGCCGACCTCGAGCCGGCGTCGGTGCCCGGTGCCGTCGAGGCGGTCGTGGCCGGCTTCGCGGAGGCCGGGCTTCCCGGCATCTGGTGGGTCGGCCCCGACAGCACGCCGGACGACCTGAGTGCCCGGCTGCAGGGTCGCGGCATGCCCGAGATCGCGACGTCGGCGCTCATGACGGTCGACCTCGAGCGCGTCCGGACCCCGCCGACCCCGCCCGAGCTGGTCGTGGGCCCGGTGCCGACCGGCGAGGTCGCCTCCTGGGCGTCGGTGATCGCCACCTGCTTCGGCCTGGCCGATGGCGCGGTGGCCCCGTACGTAGCGCTCGAGTCGTCCCGGCCTGCGACCGACAGCTACGTCCGGATCGGCGGATGGCGGGACGGCCGGTTGGTGGCCACCGCCGCGCTCACCACCGATCACGGTGTCGCCGGCGTCTACACCGTGGCCACCCTCCCCGACCACCAGCGCCGCGGGTACGGCGGCGCCGTGACGGCCGCGGCCCTGGCCGAGGGTCGGCGGCAGGGCATGCACGTCGGCACGCTCCAGGCCACGGATGCCGGGCACCCCGTCTACCAGCGGATGGGGTTCGCCGACCTCGGCACGTTCCGCCTGCACGCGCTCACCGCTCCCTGACCCCACCCGGTGCCTTCCCCGGTGGCCGGCCGCGCGAGGTACCCGTGCACGGCCTCGTAGGGTCGTGCCTGACTGCCGATGACCGGACCAGCACCACGCAGCGCGGGCGACCTGCTCGACTCGTGCCGTGACGAAGGAGGACCACGTGGCCGACCCACGCGCCGAGAGCTCCCGAGACGACCATGCGGCGAGCGCCGCGCCGGCCGCGAGCACGCCGGCGGCCGGGACGACCGATCCGGCTCCTCCGTCCGACGATCTCGTGACCACGGACCACGTATTCGCGGTGGGACGGCGCCGCATCCGGTACACCGCGACGACCGGCCGGGTCGTGCTGCGGGAGGAGGTGTACGACGACGGCGTGTTCACCGGCCACCGCGCCAAGGCCGAGATGTCGATGACGTCGTACGTCGTCGACGCACCGGCCAGCGCCCGGCGCCCGGTCACGTTCGCGTTCAACG